>JAVFAU010000253.1:0-3945 GCA_034002335.1 Bdellovibrionales bacterium
AACTTAGCGGTCTTCGGCGTTCGATTTGTCGACATACTTCAATCCCCCTAGTTCTGAATATCAGTTTAGCGAGCGGTTCCGACGAAAGGAATGAGTGGAAGAAGAGTGTGAGGACAGCTTCACAATAGTTTTCAAGTGAACGTCAACGCCTTGGACATCTGTCAAAAGCGTTGAATGTCGCGGTGGCTATAAGTGGTTTCGCTCTTTCGATCGGTAATGGCGCTTGTTACAAAAGTGTCTCAGAAAGTGACGTTCAGCGGCGTTTTAAGAGGGCTGAGCGTCGTGGGTCGTCACTTTTTCGCGAAGGGCTTGTCGTGCATAAGTCGTTTTTTAAACGCGTATCGTGAATAGCTTTGTTCTCGACGAAATCGATGGCTGTTTTCAGCGAGGCACTCCGTTTGCTCCAACAGTTGAGCGAAACCTATATTTGGAGGCCCGTGTGAGACACGCCACAAAACGACATATCTATCTTCAAGCTATCTTCGCGCTTGCCGCGGCGCTTGCGATGACGACAGTCGCGTGTTCAAGCGAGCAAGGTGCTCCAGCAAAGAAAACGGGAACAGCCGGAGCTGCGGCGGGCGAGCTTGATGGCGATTCAGGTACAGCCGCCACTCATGGAACTGGAGACGTCGGAACCACAGGTGTCGGCGGTATCGCCGAGAGTGAATCGGGCGGACTCGCGGTCGACTCGGTTGTTTACTACGATCCAAGTGGACTTACGCCCGAGCAGATTTTTTCGAGAAAGCAAGAGATCGGAAACGGCCTGCTTGGTGATCTGGTTCGCAGCGACATTCGTTCGGCTCGCGGTGAGACGCTCTACTATACGGGAGCTGGGCAAGACACGCTTCGTGAGCAATTGCATGTGCTTGTCAATAACCGCGCGGCGACGCTTGATGCGGACACTCTCGAAGGCGATCGTCAGTTCGCGCGCGTTATCCGCCTTGCCGACTTTGAAGTCGATTGGAGCCGTCGTCTAGGTGTTCTTAATTTCCGTTTTGATCGCAACGGCCGCGAAACGAGCGCAAGGCTTGAGGGTTATGTCGATGAGAACATGCGTTTCACCGTAGGTTCCGTGTATCGTCATCCTTATATCGAGGCCGAAGCGGCTTGCATGGATATCTCGGGCGGCTGCCGCACGGTTCATGTGCGTGTGAAAGACGCCTCGACGGGTAAAATTCGTACCGCGCATCTGCTCGCCCGTCACACGAATGCGACTCTCTATATTGAAGGAAACGAACCGGGCGTATCGAAGAACCCTGAGTACGATCGTTTGATGTCGATCCTTCTAAAGACCGTTAAGAATCCAAGCAGCTACAATGTCGTAAACAAATTGACGATTACGACATCCGAAACAATCGGCGGTGCATCGGCTTTTGCGGTGCGCATGGGATTCCGTTTGCTTGATCAGACGGGCAAATACGTATCGGATGCAATGCAGTTTACGGGGCCGCTCGTAAAACCGCAGGCGAGCGACCAGGCTCTTGTGGGAGCAAACGTATCGTCGCATCTGACTTATATAAATGGTGTCGCGGTTCCGGTTTCTGGTCGTATTGTCGAGACGGTTCGTGGTGCGCGTCTTTTAAAGAACGATGGCCATGGGAACCTTCAACTTGAGGTCACGGTCCGTAACGTGGCTCTAGGCGGGGCGGAGGACCGAGTGGTGCTTACGATCGCTCGCATACATACGCCGACGATGGCTGTTCGCATTCAAGCGAACTGAAGCATAAAAGGGTCTCGATGAGACCCTTTTCTTTTTCGATTATCTGCAGTCAGGCATGGACTTTAGCGCGCCCGTTTGGACGTCGCTTACGATCGTCTCGATCGCTTGGTTGGCCGATACGAAGGCGCTATCGCGATATTCATTCGTGTAGAACGTGCGGTTGACCAAAATATCGTGAATCGCCACGCGGGTTCCAAAAGGAATCGGTGTCACAAGCAGAAGATAGTCGCTTTCCGAAGCGGCGAGCGGTGAGTAAACTTGGCGCACGATGTTCTTAGGGTTGATCTCAGTGAGCATCTCGCCGAGAGCCCCGCGCAGCTTATCCATCATTTCGACTCGAGGTGCGCCACCCGCGAGCATTACAGATAGCTCGCAGGATGCGGAAGCAGTATGAGCAGCGAGGGTGACAGAAAAAGAGCTGGAGCGATTAGAAGGGCTTTCATTTTCGTAGTGTTCCTTTACAGGTGACTGGTTACTGCCGTTAATCGAATGATTCGTGCGCGGTCTTGATAACGACAAAGTGTCCTAATTCATAGTCACCCATTGCGACATAATGACCCGGGATGCACCCTAAGGTGTGCGACGCATCGCCGTCTTAAATGAAGACTGGGTGTCTGCGCGTCGCTTCCAAGCACGCGTAACCTCTTGTCATTCGAGAGACTCGGTGAAAGCCTCGAAGACAATGACTTATACGGACGTTACACCCTCAATCGAATCCGCAACTCAGATAAACGCCAGTACATCGACTCCGGTAAAACCAGAAAAGCGAGCATTTGCTCCTGTTCTTGGGCAGTACACGGATTTTCGTCAGTACCTGCAAGATGTCTATGAATTCCGTCGCAAAACAGAAAGCACGGGGCTTCGTGCTTATTCGTACTCCGCGTTTTCAGCGGCGGCCGATATCAAGTCTCCGAATTATTTAAAACTCATTATCGAAGGTCGTCGCAATCTCTCGGACGATATGATTGCGCGTTTCGCCCGCGCGCTTCGGTTGCAGAAGGCGGAAGCCGAGGAGTTCCGCGCGCTTGTTCACTACGGACAGGCGACAGAGCCGATTCAGCGCAATCGTCACCTCAAAGAACTCGGAGACATTCGCGCTCGTCGCGCGTTTGCTTCGGGAGAGCTCAGTCAGCAGGCGTGGGAGAAGGTTCCTAGCTGGATGGGTTGGGTTCTATACGCTATGACAGATCAAATGGGCGTGAGCTTTGATCCAGACGAGCTTTATCGTTTGATGCGGGCGAAGACTTCGCCCGAGGATTTGCGAAGCGAACTGAAGCGCCTACTCTCGAATGGTGATCTTAAAGAACAACCGGTTGCCGAAGGGAGTCTTGATACGCTCGCGCTGGGCGATGGACTTACCGGTGGATTAAAAGAGATCGTCAAAGGTCGCGATTTAATCGAGTCGCCGCAAGAGCTACCCGTCGAAATGATTCGTAAGCTGCAGGCGGAGTTGATTTATTTGGGTATTGAATCGCTTTTCCGCGACTCGCCCAAAGAGCGTGAGTTCGGAGCGATGACGATTGCGATGACTCAGCAAGAGTTTGAGCAAGTCCGATTTGAACTTCGTCAAATGCGCAAACGCATTCAAAAAGACCTCATGGTCAAACGCCAGTCGAGCAAAGGGGAGCGCGTGTATCAGATGAACATTCAGCTTTTCCCAGTCACCGATAAAATCGAAGGTGGCCAGGCTTAGAAAAAAGCGGGACGGCCTCGTTTCCGAGGGCGACCTCGGTATCCGGGGGGGTGGCTACCTGAGATCTTCACGATTTATAAGTTCGACGATTGGGCGTACTCCGGGAGAATCCACGTTCTGTGAATCCGGGGTATCCTGGGGGGGAGGGGTCCAGAGCCCGCCTAACCTTCGAACTTTCGTTTGCGTCTAATCGACGTAGAACCACCGTTCACGTCCCGCCCCTGTATCATGAGCAAACTTAAGACCATCGAGCTTGTCGGCGGCCCGGCGAATTTACGAGCCAAGAAGCGAAATAGGGGCGTTCTTGTGCGCTTGTAGCTAGGGCCGGTCTGTAAAAGGGCTCTCGTCGGTGCCAATTCTTGGCCATCAGTTTTATCTATCGATTCTCCGGCGATGACCGATCGACGTTCGATTGAGCCGATGCGACCGCTTGGAAACGATAGACCTTACGAGCTTTTAAATCGTGGAAATCTTTTGGAAGTGTCTCGCGCGTGATCTCGTGGCTGCGCCAGAGTGTGCCGGCGGGGTCTCT
>JAVFAU010000254.1:0-3932 GCA_034002335.1 Bdellovibrionales bacterium
CATCGTCGAGTTTTACGCCGACACAGCGAACTCCGGAAGCGGCCCCAGAATCCTCGGACTTTTCCAGAATAAGTTCCTTCGCCTCGCTTCCGACAATCGTAAGTCCAGGGGTCGAACGGACTTTGGAACTCATGTAATCGACGTAAAGATCTTTATCGCACTGAGCTCGTGAACCGCGAACGGCCGGACCTTTTCGCGCATTCAGCCTCTTAAACTGAATGCAGGTCGCATCGGCCGCAAGACCCATCTCTCCTCCGAGTGCATCGATCTCGCGAACCATATGACCTTTGGCCAGGCCGCCGATGGACGGATTACAGCTCATGTAACCAATGCGTGCGAGATTCGTTGTGATCAATGCCGTCTTTCGACCCATCCGCGCTGAAACCAGAGCCGCCTCGATACCGGCATGCCCCGCACCAACAACAATGACCTCAAAATCCTGGTTCACCAAAATAGACTCCGTCGTGGCGGAGGTGACATCATACGGATGACACCATGCGCCCAAATACAGGCACAGGAAATAGCCGAGTTTCAAGCCGGGCTCAATTCCTATTTTCCTAGGCAGAATTCCTTAAAAATCCGATCGATGACCTGCTCGTGAAACTCTTTGCCCAAAAGCTCATGAATCGTTCTCACAGCCAAAGTCAGCTCGAATGCGATAATTTCGGGGCTCGCATCTTTGCGAATCAGTTCCAGCCCTTTTGTAAGAGCTCCCTGTATCGTCTTCAAGCCTTCGACATGGCGGGCTTGCGTGATCGCGATCCCACCTTGAACAAAGGCCTTTTCGCGAATCGGCCTCACGACCGTTTCTTTGAGCTCCAAAAGCCCAGTACCCATTCGTGCAGACCCGAACAAGACACGATCCAAAACTCCAAGAGCTTCCGCCTCGGCTTCGGCCGTCGCTCGCCATTCATCCGTACGATCCAAATCAACCTTGTTAAAGAAATACCATTCCCGGTCTTCTTTTCCGGCGACAGCCTGGCTCCGAGCTTCGCGCACGAAATTTTTAAACTTCTCGCGCCAGTCGGTTCCCGCGAGATCGATAACCACGACCACGACGTCGGCTGCTTCGCGAACCTTGAGCGAACGCTCGACACCCAGTTTTTCAACGACATCTGATGATTGCCGAATTCCGGCTGTGTCGATCCAACGAACAGGCGTGCCTTCAAGACGAGTTTCGACTTCAATCACATCTCGGGTAGTTCCCGGCTGATCCGTCACAATGGCTCGATCTTCTTCCACGACGGAGTTCAAGAGCGACGACTTTCCGGCGTTTGGTGATCCCACAAAAGCCACCGTCAAACCATCGCGTAGAATACGGCCCTTATTATAGGTCTCAATCAGTGCCGTCAGCTGGTCGTTCAGATTTTCTGCTCGACCAAGAACATCTTGCGAAGGCTTCAGCTCAATTCCGTCCGACGAAAAATCGATACTGGCTTCGAGTTGAGCGCCGATCCACAAAAGATCATTTTCAATATCCAAAAACTTGCGGCTAAGCTCGCCTTTGAGCTGTGCTAGGGCGTTGGCCGAACCTTCCGACGAACGCGCCTCGATGAGCGAGAGAATACTCTCGGCCTGAACAAGATCGATGCGATCGTTCATATAGGCGCGGTAGGTGAACTCCCCTGGCTTAGCCAGCCGTGCTCCCGCCGCCAAAAGTTCCTCAAGCAAGCGTCCCGAAATTTGGGAACCACCATGCACCGAAAACTCCAACGACTCCTCGCCGGTAAAGGAACGACCCTCGGCGAAGTAAGTCACCAAAGCTTCATCAAGTGACGAGCCATCAAAGGCCTTGAGTGTTCCGAAGTACGCGCGATGCGATTCCGGCTTCGACGGAAGGAAGCTTGCGATTTTTTTTGCGATCGAAAGCGGGCGGAGCTGAACGTTTTCACTCGTCGCTCGGCCGGAAAGACGTACGACGGCGATAGCGCCGACACCAGGTGCCGTCGCCAACGCGCAAATCGTGTCTCCGTCACCTGGGCGAATCAATCCCGTCATCGTAAGGGAAAGGCTTAAACGTTGCCGAAGTTGTCGTCGCGCTCGATCGAGCGGTTGTTGTTCTTCGCCAAGTAGATTTTAACTTTCTTGTAGTGGCCGTCGCCGATCGAGCGGCTGCGAACGCGCTCGTCGCCCGCCAAATGCTGATGCACGGTTTTGCGGTCTTTCGGTGGGAGTGAACGCATGTACTGCGACTTTCCCGACTCAAGACACTTGTCCTTAAGCTTTTCCGTAAGATCGACAAGTGATTGCGTCGCACGTTCGCGGAAGCCGTTCACATCTGTGTACACTTCAACGCGCGCGTCTGGAAGTTTGTGCTGAAGAACGCGCTTGGCGAAAAGCTGGAACGACTCAAGAAGCTCTCCGTTTTCTTCCGTCAAAAGCTCTTCGTCGTCGCCCGAGAACTCAACCGAGATCTCTTCGATCTCGCCGTTCATACGGCTATCGACCGAGAAACCGAGATTGAAACCCGCGCGCTCGATCACGCCCGCAAGCGTTTCCTCAACCATAACGACGGCTTTCGAACCCGAGTTTGTTCCGTTCGATTCGCCGCTCGCTTTTTTACCACCGAAAAATTTGCTGAAAAAACCTGTCATACTTCCTCCGAATGTCCTTTAGGCCTTTGCCTGATGGACAGTTTTTTGTCCGTTTTGTGTCGCGGGAGCCTTATCCCTCATGAGAACGTACTGTTGAACGATGCCGAACAACGTACTCACGAAAATGTAAAGGGTTAGTCCGCTTGGTAGTGTGAACATAAGTGCCGAGAAGATCACTGGCATCCAGATCAAAATCTTAGCCTGCTGCGGATCCGCAACTGGCGTAATCTTCTGCTGAACAAACATCGAGACACCCATCAAGATAGGCAACACGAAGAAAGGATCTTTAACGGTCAAATCGTGAATCCAGAAAACAAACGGCTGGCGATAGAGCTCGATCGACATCGCAAGCACCTGATAAAGAGCGAAGAAAACCGGTAGCTGAAGAAGCATCGGCAAACAGCCACCAAGTGGGTTCGCTTTGTTCTCTTTCATGAGGCGCATTACTTCTTCGTTCATACGGCGAGGATCATCTTTAAAGCGCTCGCGCACCGCCTGCATTTGAGGCTGGATCTTCTGCATGACCTTCATCGACTTGAATGAATAGATGTTGAACGGAAGAACCAAGAGACGCACGACAATCGTCAAACCGATAATCGCAAAACCCCAGTTGCCAAACCAAGAATGGAAAAGACGAAGCAACCAAACGAGCGGTTCGGCGATCACCGCGAACATTCCGTAATCGATAACACTCGAAAGCACGCGATCCGCCGCGCGAAGCGCATCAACATCTTTAGGTCCGATGTAAACCGTTTGCTCGGTCTTGAACTCATCGGCGCGAGTCATCGGCTTGTATTCCAAATAGCCGACACCTTCAAAACCAGCGCCCTTTGGTGTCACCGGCAATCCGTGGAATGTCGGGCGAAGCGAAGAATTATCCGCAATGGCCGCCGTGAAGTAATGCGACGACAAAGCGGCCGCACGAACCGTGTTGAAACGCACTTCTTCCGGCTTGTCCGGCGCGACGATCACGCGTTTATCTGTGTCTTCGTAACTTACAAACCAATCGTGGTGATCGTAAGATGGCGCAAAAAAGCTCGCGCGAACCGGCGCCTTGATTTCATCCGATAGCGACAATTGGAAGCCCGGGAACTTACTGAGATCGCCAAATGCGCGAGTTGAAATCTTGATCGCACGCCCAGCGGCTTCACCCTCTGTCGCAATCGAAAGCGTCTTTTCAATTTTGTAAGCGCCTAGATTCGCGAGTCCCTTAAACGACTGCGCACCAGAAACGCTACCAGAAACGCCGGATTCTTCGATGATTTCAAACGCGATCGGAGCGGTTTCTCCAACGAGTTTCGTCGTGAAGAGGCCGGCTGCCGTCGCACCCACAAGAAT
>JAVFAU010000255.1:0-3927 GCA_034002335.1 Bdellovibrionales bacterium
ATTTCGAATGGTTCGAATCTCCTGACCGTTCAAGAATCGAACGTAGCTTAGAATTACTTCGCACGCTTGGCGCCATCGACTCAAACAGCCGACTCACGACTCTCGGTCGCGCCATGCACCAAACAGGAGCCCCTACGCGAGCCGCAAAACTTCTTGTGGCCGCAAACTCTATGGCCGAAAAAGGGTTCGACGCAAAAACGGCACAGACCTACGCGGCTCTTCTTGCAACCCTGCTCTCGGAAAAAGATTTTCTGCTCGACTCGCAGTCCCTACAAGATTCCGCTCACGAGGAATGTGATCTTTATTTGCGCGCTCGCCTTCTCGCGGGTGATCGCGATCACCACGCACGCCTTGATCGCGCGGCTATGAGCACAATGAAGCGCATTCTTCGCTCCCAGTACGACGTAACGGACAATGCTCTGCGCGACACTTCCGCGAACTGGAATGAGAAACTTGTTTTTAGGCTTCTTCTTGAAGCCTTCCCAGACCGAGTCGCGCGCCGCAGACGACCGAAAGCCCCGCAAGCTCGCATGGTCGGAAGCAAGGGAATTGAACTTCACGCAAGCAGCTCGGTGCGCGATGCCGAGTTCTTCTTCGCTCTTCGCGGAGACGCCGGCGTCAGTCGAACATCGGGCGACCCGCTAACGACACTCGCATCATCCTTTCGACGAGAGTGGCTTGAGGAAGCGTCGCTTCAAACAGTAGAAGCTTCTCAAATCGGCGCCACCAAACAGCAAGCCCTTTACCGAAAACGCGATCTCTTTGTCTTCGACGAAGAAAACCTCACCGTCTATCGCGAACGGGCTTGGATGTACCGCGATCTCCCGCTGCAAGACGGACATCGTGAGCGCGCCAACGCGGATGACGCCTTCGAGCTTCTTCGCAGCGAAGCTGAAAAAAGAATGGCTGACATCCAAACACGAAACGAAGCCGTCTTGAACCTTCTAAGCCGCCTTCGTTTTTTAAATATCACACCACAAGACATCGCGGCCGTGTGGAACGACGCCGTCGCAGAATCTTTGTTTGGCGAGACCTCTTTGCAAGCCCTCGTGGCCAGCGAGAGCGACCTGCTTGCCAAAACACTCGAACGCAAACTGTTCGAACAGCGCGAACAGTTTCCCTCGCTCGAACGCGACTTGCGCGAAACCGCGCCTTCGCACTTCACCGCCCCGACCGGCAATCGCTTTCGAATTCACTATCCGGAGAACCAGTCGCCCTATACCGAGGTTCGCCTTCAAGAACTCTTTGGAACCTCGAAACACCCCATGATCGGCAAGGGCGATCGCGAGACGCCACTGACCTTTCACCTTCTTGGCCCGAACTATCGCCCCGTCCAAGTCACGTCAGACTTGCCGGGATTCTGGAAAGGTTCCTATTTCGAGGTTCGAAAAGAGCTGCGCGCCAGATACCCCAAGCATTCGTGGCCAGAAAACCCGCTCGAAGCTCCAGCCGTCGCAAAAGGCCGACGCTATTGAGCCATTCCCTCCGACTCGATGGACATCGCAAGCAAAGCGCAGCGCTCGTTGATCGAATCGAGCTCAAGAAGCTCTTGCTGCACATCGGAGTCCAAGACCATTAACGAACACACGGCATTTATTTTTTCTTCCGGAGTTTCAAGCTTCTCCAAAAACTGCTCACGCGCTTCTTCATCGGTGACATGCTTCTGAAGCCAGTGTTCGAGATCACGCGTCAGGCGATTTAAAATAAAGATATTCTCGCTTGCGAGCGTTTTTTCCTCTTGAAGCCAAGTCGCCTGGGCCCGCAAGTACGGGCCTTGGTCTTCGATCATCGTCTCAAACAGCACTTTGCCAATAGCCTCTAAAAGAATGAGTAACGTCCCATCATCGCGCCGTTCAAGCAGCCGGACACGCCCAACGCCCGCAATCGAGCGCAAGCGACCCGCGACACCGACCTCGACCGCCTTTGGAGATGCTGGTTCCGCAAACGCCAGAGCGATTAAACCATTTGAAGCCAACGCGTCTTCGACCATCTGTAAGTAACGTGGCTCGAAGATATTCAAAGGCTTCGTCGTCGTCGGGAACAACGTCATACGCGTCAGGGGGAAAACCGAAACCTCAACGGACTCATTCATAGTATGAGTATTTCAACACGGCCGGAGCCCCTTGTCAGGCTGAAGCCGAAGGTTTACAATCCGTCAAACGTGAAACATGCACCTTCTTCCGAACAATTGAAACAAGCCGCGCTTCATCTTAAAGCGGGTAAATGCGTCGCGATGCCAACAGAAACCGTCTACGGCTTGGCGGCCCGATTTGACCTCCCAAAGGCGGTCGAGGCCGTTTTTCGCATCAAAGAACGCCCAAGTTTCGATCCTCTCATCGTACATGTTTCAACCCTTGATGAAGCAAAGAACCTGACATCCAACTGGTCGCCACTCGCGCAGTCTTTGGCCGATGCGTTTTGGCCAGGTCCATTGACCATGGTCCTTCCGAAACACGAGCACGTAAGTTCCATGATCACATCGGGGCTGGATACTGTCGGCATTCGCATGCCTCGCCACCCGATCGCGCTCGAACTTATTCGTCTGGCCGGGGCTCCTCTTGCCGCACCAAGTGCCAATCGGTTTGGTCGAACCTCACCGACATCAGCTCACCACGTCGCCAGTGAGTTTCCCGAAGCGATCGCTCAGGGTGAAGTCTTAATTCTCGACGGCGGCGAAAGTGATGTCGGTATCGAATCGACCGTCTGCATGGTCCAATGGAGCGAGAATCCCAGCACTCAACCGCATCAAGTCGTAATTCTTCGTCCAGGCGAGATCACAGAAGCGGAACTCAGGGAACATTTCCTTAACACTTCTTCAACGCTCAACTCGGTCGCGGTAACCCGAGCGATGAATAACCAAGCAAGTCCTGGACACACAGAACATCACTACATGCCACGAAAACCGCTGATCGTATCATGGGGAGATGCATCGCTCGCCGAGTTGCGAGACGGCGCCCATACCGAATCTCGCAATGTGAATGTGCGCGCGCTCTGGAATCAGCTTCAAGTCTCGGCAAAGAACGATCCGTCGCTTCGCATTCTCGAACTCGACCTGTCGAATGACCCGACCATCGCCGCGAGAAAGCTCTATGCCGAACTCAGAAACGGAGACGCCGACTCTGATTCCGATCTCCTTTTTATCCGTCGCTCCATCCACGATTCGCTTTCCCATGGCGGCTTTCAGAGCAAAACGTCTCAAGATGGTATGTCGCAAGACGAGACCGTCGTGAACTTCGACAAAAAAAATCAATCTCGCGAATCCGACCTCTGGGCAGCCATCGACGACCGCCTGCGGCGCGCAGCTCGCTTTAATCTTGGAAATCCAAGATAGAGACACCGAGATTCTCATTTTCGAACAATCATTAAATCCATTCTCAACATTTGCGTAACTTGAAGCTCATGTAGTTTAAACAGATACTCAATAAACTATGACTGTTCGTAGCGGCTTGAGCACAAAACAAACTAGAAAACCAATTCAACTTAAACGCATCCTCATCATTGACGATGACCAAGAAGTTGTCGAAGATTTACTCTCTTTTCGGTTTAAGATCGTCAAAGCTCTCGATGCTTCGACCGGTCTACACCTTGCCGAATCGGAGCGACCAGATCTCATTATTCTTGATCTCGGGCTCGACAACCAAAGCGGTCATGATATTTGCCGTGTTTTGCGCGCCCGCCCGGAGACAAAACACATTCCGATCCTCATCTACACGGGATCAGACGATATCGAGAACCTGACACAGGCCTTCGAGCAAGGGGCCGACGATTACGTCATCAAGAACGCGAAACCACGAGAGCTTGTGGCGCGCGTCCTTGGTAAAATCCGACGTCTCGAAGAGAAAACGGAAATCCCGAAAGTTCTCAACTGCGGGAATCTCATTCTGAATTCCTCGCGGATTGAAGTCACATTGGGAGACAAAATCGTGC
>JAVFAU010000256.1:0-3923 GCA_034002335.1 Bdellovibrionales bacterium
CCAAAGCCGCCAGGAAAAACAACAAACGCGTCGGCTTCGCGAAGAAACCATTTTTTGCGTTCAAAAAGGTCTGGCAAAACAACAAGCTCCGTAAGACCGCGATGCCCGACCTCATGGCCCTGATCGAGCCCTTTCGTGATCGCGCCTCGCACAAGCACTCCGCGCCTAAGCGCCTGATCCGCAAAGTGTCCCATCAAACCGCTGCGACCGCCGCCGTACAACAGCTCGCCGCCAAAGTTTTTTAGCCCGTCACAAAAGGCTTCAGCCTCGCGAAGAATCTCGTTCGGCAAACCCTCGTTCGCCGAACAAAAAACACAGATTCGCCGAATCACGACTTGATCGGCCCGAGCATGTCTTCGGGACGAACAAGCTGATCGAACTTTGCCGCGTCCAGAAGACCAAGCTTCTGAGCCGCATCTTTGAGAGTCGTATCGTTTTCATGCGCGTACTTCGCCACTTTCGCCGCGTTGTCGTAGCCGATGTGCGGATTTAGCGCCGTCACGAGCATCAAAGAATTCTCGAGGTGACGCTTCACTTGTGCCGTGTTGACCGTGATCCCACGCACGCAGTGTTCTTCGAACGAGAGGCTTGCGTCGGCAAGAAGACGAATCGAGTTCAAGACGTTGAACACGATCAGAGGTTTGAAGACGTTGAGTTCAAAATGCCCCGTCATGCCGCCGACCGCCGCCGCCATGTCGTTTCCAACGACTTGCGCGCAAACCATTGTCATGGCTTCGCTCTGGGTCGGGTTTACTTTTCCTGGCATGATCGACGACCCTGGTTCGTTTGCAGGAAGATTCAACTCACCGATACCCGAACGCGGGCCCGAGCCGAGAAGACGAATATCGTTTGCGATCTTCATCAAAGCGCAGGCCGCCGTTTTCAATGAGCCCGAGAGCTGCACCAATGGGTCGTGCGACGCGAGCGCCGCGAATTTATTTGGTGCTGTCACAAACGGAAGCTTCGTTTCGCTCGCGATGTAGCCGGCGGCCTTCACCGCAAATTCCGGATGCGTGTTGAGCCCCGTTCCGACAGCCGTTCCACCAAGAGCCAACTCGTACACGTGAGGTAAATCACGCTCGAATCGCACCAAGCACTGATCAAGCTGCGCCACGTATCCGGAAAACTCCTGGCCAAGCGTGAGAGGTGTCGCATCCATAAGGTGCGTGCGGCCGATCTTTACGACGCCTTTGAACTCTTGCGCCTTTTTATCAAGACCATCTCGCAAAACTTTAACCGCAGGTAACAAGCGGTGTTTGACCTGCTCGGCAACCGCGATGTGCATCGCCGTCGGAAACGTGTCGTTTGAAGACTGCGCCTTGTTCACGTCGTCGTTCGGGTGAACCCCTTTTGAACCACGCGTACCGCCCGTCAGTTCGATGGCGCGGTTTGCGATCACCTCGTTCGTGTTCATGTTCGTCTGCGTGCCCGAACCCGTTTGCCAAACGACCAACGGAAATTCCTGATCAAGCTTGCCCGAGATCACTTCGTCAGCAGCCCGAACAATCACATCACCTTTTTCTTTCGGAAGAAGTCCCAACTCGACATTCGCTTGCGCCGCCGCTTTTTTGAGCACACCAAGCGCGCGAATCATCTCGCGCGGAAAACGATCTCCGCCGATTTTAAAGTGCTCAAGCGAACGTTGCGTTTGAGCGCCCCAAAGACGATTTGCCGGAACTTTGATCTCACCCATCGAGTCTTTCTCGATGCGAAATTCCGTATTAGCTCCCGATTGAGTCGATTCAGATGACATGGCCGTACCTCTCTTGGATATAGGCCCTCGTCATAGCGCGACCAGACGGCCGATGTCATTTCAGTTCGGTTATTTTTCCCGGTGGACTTGCGTCACACCCGCCTGGTCCGTTGGGTAGACGATCATTTCTTGAATATTCACATGAGCGGGACGTGAAATTGCCCATGCAATGCATTCCGCAATATCCTGCGCGCTTAGCGGCGTCATGCCCGCATAAACAGCTTTTGCCAGTTCATCCGTTTGACTCGTAGCCACGTTTTCATCTTGAAAACGAACTTTTGAGAACTCCGTTTCAACCATACCTGGTGCGATATTCGTCACCCGCACACCGCTTCCCGAAAGATCCATACGCAGACCTTCGGAAATCGCACGAACGGCGGCCTTCGTCGCGCAATAGACCGTTCCTCCCGGATACGTCCAACGCCCCGCCACAGATCCGATATTTACGATATGCCCCTTTGATGCCGTACCGGTCTGCTGCGCCTGTTTGAGCAAAAGAGGCAGCGCCGCGCGCGTCACATGAAGCAAACCGAGGATATTCGTTTCAACGACTTCGTCCATCTCCTCGGGGCTCCCCTCGTGAAAGGCCGACCGTCCCCGTGCAAGGCCTGCGTTGTTGACGAGGACTGTCAAATTCTGAAGAAGAGCCGCCAGGTCCGCACGATTGATGAGATCCTGAATTTGACCACGGTTTGTGACATCAAGTTCGACGGCCTGCACTTGAATGGACGCGAAACCAGACTGTGCCGCTCGTTCCCTACATCTCTGCGCGACCTGCTGAAGTCGCTCTGAACGCCGCGCGGTTAAAACCAGATCAAACCCGAGCATCGAAAGAGTTTCTGCCGTCGCCGCGCCAATTCCCGCGGATGCTCCTGTCACCAAAGCTGTGCCCTTAGAAGAACCTTGCATGGCTCAATGCCCCCTTTTTAAAAGAGGGACTATCACATGAGAACAAGGTCCACGAAATCAAAAAAGACCGGCGTTAGCGCACAAAAAACGACACGTCATCGACCACGCGTCCGCCTCGATCGCGTAGTTCGAGTCTGTGCCGCCCGAATCTTGGCGTCCACATATGAATCCGCTCTGCCGAGCTCAGGCGACGTCCGTTCATGTAGAGTAAAAGCCCACGCCCATCGCCTTCAACGCGCAAAGGAAGCTTCTGAAGATGCGGCGGGATATCGGGATCGAGCCCAACTCGCATACCTTTTACCGGATACTCGATGCGCGATAACGCTTTTTGGGGCAACGCTTTTTGCGGCTCGCGATATTGAGGAATCTCATCTTGCGGCCGTCGCTCGCGATGGAGAGTCTGCATCATACGGCGCCAAAGCGGGGCCGCTCCCGAAAGCCCGCTGACATTCCACATCGGGCTTCCATCAAAATTTCCAACCCAAACCGCGACCGTGTACTCGCTCGTATATCCGACGCACCAATTGTCGCGCATGTCTTTACTCGTACCCGTTTTCACCGCCGCCGGAAACGGCAATTGCAGAGGACTTTGAATTCCAAAGGTAAAACGACGGTTCTCGGGAACGGCCAGGCTTTCAAAAATCATTTGCTTCGTGGCTTTCGAAAAGAACTCCCCGTCTTTCTCGGAGTCATCAAACTTGGATTCATCAAAAAGCGAGAGCCTGCGGTACGCCTCGGCCAGTTCCCACAACGTGGCATCGACGGTTCCAAGCGCAAGACTTGGCCCATATTGCTCGTCATCGCCCAGATCCCCAAACCCGAGTTTGTGCATGGCTTCGAGCACTCGGCTCTCAGAAACAAGATTCAACACGCGTACGGCGGGAACATTCATGCTCGACCCAAGAGCTTCTCCCGCACCGACAAACCCTCGAAACACGTGATCGTAATTGCGCGGCTGATACACACGCCCGTCACCGACATCAATATGCTCGGGGGAGTCCGTAAGAAGAGTCGAGGGATCGATCACACCCAGTTCATAGGCCATCGCGTACACAAAAGGTTTGATCGTCGATCCAAGCTGTCGCCGGCTTTGAATTCCGTCAATTTGTGAGGCCGACGAATATCTGGCGCCGTCTTGCGCGACGCCACCGTTTGCGACATACACCACCGGCTTTCCCGTTTTGGTTTCAAGCACAAGGACCGCGACATCTGAGACGTTATGTTTCCGAAGCTCCTTAAGCTGTTCGCGGGCGGCCCATAC
>JAVFAU010000257.1:0-3918 GCA_034002335.1 Bdellovibrionales bacterium
TCCAACTGAGTACGGTACAAACGAACTCGCGGTCGTCGCAGGTCGCCGCGTGCCGTGCGTTTCGGTTCACGACGGCGAGCCTGGATTGATGGACAACATCGGTTCAGCTATCGGCGTTCGCCAAGAAGCACTTGCCGTGTACAAACACTCAAAGTGCGGTCGCCCGAACGAGATCTATAAGTACCACCACCTCGACGGCGATTCGATTGTCGAGGCCTGCGGCAAGGTCCTTTCTGAAACAGCGCTTGAACAAACGGTCGTTTCGACTCGCACACTCGCAAGTCTTCACGCCGGCCAACAATCATCGCCCACACAGATCGACTGGCGCCAACTTTGGCCCGAGCGTCACGATCACTAACGGCGCAATCGGCTGATTCTACGAAGGCGGATGGTGATACCATCCGCCTTTTTTTTGAAATCCATCGTGTTCAAAACTGAGGAACAAATACTGCTAGTTAGTTGGTCACAAACTTGGCCACACACGGCAGCGTCACGGTGCTTAAGTAGAAGAGGAAACGGCATGCGAATTTTCATGGTTGTCAAAATTTTGATTACCATCGCATTGGCGACCAGCCTCTGCCCCGCCGATACCCATGCCCAAACGGCGACGCCATACGACTTCGCGCTTTTCAATTCGTCAAAAGCCAGCTGGCAATCTGAAGTCGAGGCCCTCAAAAGCTTTCTGCGCGCGACCAATCAGTCTTTTGAAGAAATCGACGCCCGCATGATTCAATCCGGCCACCTGAATCTTGAGCGCCATCGCGCCCTGCTTATTCCAGGCGGTCTTGTCGGAAATCTCAGCCATGAGCTGGCGGCAACCGGCGCCGAAAATATCAGACGCTTTATTCAGGCAGGGGGCGGCTATCTCGGAATCTGCGCCGGAGCGGCGATCGCAGCAAGCCAGTTTGAAGTCGCACTCGAGCCCAATCCGCAAAAAGGCCTTTATAAGCCAAACGACTATTTCAATACACGCTACCCTCACCTCCTCGGGCTTTGGCCGGGCGAGGCTCGCTCTCCCTACGCGTGGGCCCCTTTCCAAGAAGGAGCCCGCATCGAACGCGTGAGCTTAACCAAACACGCCCCCCTCGCCGCCGGTTCGTCGACGAACACACAGATGTTCTATCTCGCAGGCCCCTCCTTGCCGATCGGCAGCTGGGCTATAAACGGTATGCCACGCGGCTTTGAAGCCTGGGGGCTGCTCGAACCACCCGACGGGATCGATATCCCACCAACTCGCCGAGCTGCGATTGTTAAATTCCAATATGGCCAAGGTTCTGTCGTGCTCTTCGCCCATCACCCCATTATCCCTGTCGCCGATGGCCGACCCGTCGACTTCGTGTCTCAGCCCGAGACCCTGGAGAAAGCCATGTCGCGTGCTCCAGAAGCAGATCAGAACTGGACAAACTGGAACCTCTTAAAATCCGCGATGCAGGCCGTGACACGAATGAAGCCTGAAGCGTTAAAACCAAAAGAGACGTTACTTCGCATGGGCGCGAGCTCAAAACGATGCGAGCGCCTGTTTCAAGGATATTGAAGTTTAAATGCATCGACACTCTCAATTAGATCTCATTTTCAATAGACGCACTCTATGTGAGAATCGAGCGTGAGAATTGGAGTTTTCTTACCCTTCTGGCCGATACTAAATGTAGAGGCCTTAGGCCGAAGGGAGAAAACACGGTATGGCTCAAACCTTGGGATTAGCCATCATTGGAGGAACGGTTTCGCTTCTCAGCACCGGATTGGGCGCGAGCATCTCTCCCCGTGTTCTCAACAAGCAGACCTCACTTGGCGACACTCGTCGCTGGCTCGATTTCGCGCTTGGACTTATGCTTTCATCCGTCGCCTTTTCACTCATCGGTCCCGAACTTCTGCATGCACAATCAAGCACAAGTTTTTTTCAAGTCGTCGCAGCGACACTCGCCGGCGTCGGCCTCATCGCAGCCCTTCATCTTTTCATCGACCGCGACGAACACACCGACCACTCCTCAACACCGATCGCCGGGCGCGAGCTCAGCATACCGTCTTCGTCTTCAAAGCTACTGGCGCTCGCTCTGATTTTTCACAACTTTCCCGAAGGCATGGGGGCCGGAGCCTCACTTGCCGGAATGCCGTTGCTTCAGGCTCTACCCCTGCAAGCCGGACTCGCGACACAGAACATCGCAGAAGGCGCGATGTTAGCCGTCTGTTTCGTCGGCTTCGGCTGGTCGTGGAAGAAGGCGATTATCGGTAGCTGGCTCTCGGGAGCTGTTGAATTTCTTGGAGCGGTCGCTGCGGGCTTCAGCCTTAAGTGGTCGAGCGCACTACTCTCGCCACTACTCGCATTTGCCGGCGGAGCCATGCTGACGTCCGTTCTCATCGATCTCCGTGAACGCGAGCAACGCCCAGCGCTCAAACCCTTTCTCTCCGGGCTCATAGTCGTACCCTTGCTGAACTTCGTGCTGTAGGCTGCTACCGACATACCGGAGGTAGGTGCTTAGTGAATACAGCCATATCGAATCCCATTGAGCTCGTCATTTTCGATCTCGACGGCACACTCATCGACTCAGCTCCTGGCATCGTCGCCTCCACCAATAAACTCATCACGACCCACGGTTACACGCCGTTGCCCGCCGAACGCATCACTCGCGCCATCGGCGAGGGCCTGATGGAACTCATCCACGAATGTTTTCCCGCTGTTTTTCAAAATGAATCCGAGCGCGAACGCATCGGTCGTGAATTCTATCGGCTCTACAAAGAAAACATGTTGCACGAAACCACGGTCTTCCCCGGCGTCTTCGACTTTCTTTCAACGACGGCGCAAAAGGTCGCCATCGTGACCAACAAGTACGAGGACCTCACCCACGTCACGCTCAAGGCACTCGGCCTTGAACGCTTCCCTTGGATCAAAGTCTTCGGCGCCGACTCGCTTGCCGAACGAAAACCGAGCCCGCTTCCATTGTTTGAAGTCATGCGCGCGGCCGGCGTCACGGCCCGCCAAACGGTCATGGTTGGCGACGGCCTTCCGGATATGGAAGCAGCCCGACGAGCCGGTGTTCATTCTATAGGCTGTACTTACGGCTACTGCGCCGCAGAAAAACTACAGGATGCTGGTGCCACAACCCTCATTCAAAGCGCCCAAGAGCTCCCTATTGCACTAGATACGATCTCGCGTCTCGCACCGCGGAACCCACTTGTATGACAAATTGACAAGATTTCGGCGTGCTCATACGAAATTTGGCTCACAAGAGTTTTAGGCTGAGTGCAGCACTTGGAGACAATATGAATCGTACGACTACGACTGTGAATCAGATCAACCCCGGTCGCCAATTCCGACCGCGTTCGCAATCCGCGACGTTCTTGCAAGTGCTTCTTGCGGGAGCAGTTGCGATCGCACTTGCTGTCACGGGCTGTACAAAAAAACGCTTCGACGAGAACGACAACTCGCTCAACCTCGTCCTTCGCGCCAATGTGAAAGGACTCGATCCAGCAAGCGCGAACGATCAATACTCAGCGACCGTCATCGGCCAGATGTACGAAGGCCTTCTTCAGTACAACTACCTGAAGCGCCCTTACACTTTGGAGCCGGCACTCGCAGCCGCGCTTCCCGAGATTTCAAAAGACGGCCTCACATACACGTTCAAAATCAAAAAGGGCGTGAAGTTCCATGACAACGCGGCTTTCCCAGACGGAAAGGGTCGCGAAATCACGGCACAAGACTTCATTTACTCGTGGAAGCGCCTTGCGGACCCTCGCAACGTTTCAGAAGGCTTCTGGATCTTTGATGGAAAGATCAAAGGCTTGAACGAATGGGCGACGGCCGTAAAAGCTGAAAAAGCGGATTACGACACTCCTGTTGAAGGACTTCAGGCTCCTGATGCGGAAACACTCGTCGTAAAGCTGACAAGCGTTTACCACCAACTCTACTATGTTTTGGCGATG
>JAVFAU010000258.1:0-3908 GCA_034002335.1 Bdellovibrionales bacterium
AAGGCGTAAAAGTTCAGACGAAGCACTCGAAAAAAGATGGCCTTGTTCAGAACGAAGGTTTCATCGATTACTCGAATGTGAAGCTTGTTGAGAAGGCTTCTAAGAAAGCTGGAACGAAGAAAACAAAGGCGAAGTCGGCGTAACCGCCCCTCGAGCTTGTTTTTAGCAGTTCAATTGGAAAGAGAGGGGAGACCCTCTCTTTTTTTTGGCTCTTTTTTTGGCTTTTTCCCAAGTAGGCCGTTAAGTTATAGGCGGTGTTATAGAAAATGCGTGCACAAAGGGGGCTGATTTGAGCATCGGATTGCGAATGCTGGTGGGCGGACTCTGTTTTTTGGCGAGTTATGCCGGAGAAGCGGGCGCATCTGTGACCTCTGGTACCGCCGAGGCCGCATCTCGCGCGTCGATTGAACGCGCGCCTGGTCAAGCCAAGCCGGCTGAGTCGAAACCTGCGGAGCAGAAGACTCGTGTCGGTGAGATGATTATCTGTAAAAGCCCAGGTCGCATTGTCGGGATGGAAGGCTCGGAGGCTCAAGGCAAGACGGTCGGGAGAGCTGTGCGGACTTTGCGCTTGTACGACAACGTGACGGATGAAAATGGCGTTTTGGGTTGTCGTGCGACGTATTCAAAAACCAACATTGAACAGACGGTGGGATCAGGTCGAAACCGTGGTCACTGCCAAGGTATTCTTTCTGGGATTCAGAAAAATCTAGAGAACTCCCACTGGGTTTGTCGCAAGGCGGGTGGCGTATCTGTCTTGAAATCGAACACGATTCCTTCTGGTGGCGGGAGTGGTCAGCCATCGGTGATCCGATAGGAAGTGGACATCTATGAATGTGGCGATCGTACAGATGACGTCGGTGAACGATGCGAGCGTCAATGAAGAGGCGATCCGTCACGCTTTAAAAGAAATCGAGCAATCGTCAAAATCGACAGGGGGGAGCGGAGCAATTGACCTTGTCGTGTTTCCCGAAAACGTGTGGTTCTTTCGTTTGACGGACGGTGAAGCTCTTCCTGATTTTGCGCAAGCGACGAAGTTTCATGGGGAGTTGCAAGAGTGGGTGGATCGCACGGGGGCGGCGGTCGTACTCGGGTCGGTTCCTGTTCGTGGAAAGTCTTTTGGTTCTTCTCTCGAGTCGGGCGACGGCGGGGCTGGCGACAAGCCCTATGCGGCGATGGCTATTTTTGAGCCAGGTAAGCCGTGGCATGTGCCCTATGCAAAGGTGCACTTATTTGATGTCGATGTAGCTGGGCACAAACCTGTGCGTGAGTCGGATCACCTGGCTGGTGGGAGGCTTCCGCGGATCTGGGAGTTTGGTGGCTGGCGTTTTGGTTGCGCGATTTGCTATGACGTGCGTTTTGCGGAATTGTTTTCGATCTATGCCGCGAGTGAAGTGGACGCATTGTTTTTGCCGTCGGCGTTTTTGGTTCCGACAGGGCGGCAGCATTGGGAAATTTTGGTGCGCACACGAGCGATCGAGTCTCAGGCCTATATGTTGGCCCCAGCTCAGTCGGGGGAGCATGCGGATCAGTCGGGCAAAGCAACCGGTGTACGCAAAACCTACGGTCGTTCGATGTTGATCGATCCATGGGGAAGGATTGTTGCGGCTGCGCATGTTGAACGGTCGGGGATCGAGATTTTATATGGAGAAATGAGTCGCGATGAGATCGCGAAAGTGCGGGCCCAGATTCCGATGAAAGATCATCGGCGTCTTCAACCGAAGGGGATTCAGTGATGGCAATGAAGATTGGGTTTGTGACGGTAAGTTTGGCCGCATTGTTGATGGTGGGAGTGGTGGTCGCGGAGACGGCGACTGCTTCTGAAGTAGCAGGGGAGGCGGTTTCGGGAGTTGATTCGGGAGTTGAAAAGACGTCCTCAGCGGCACCGATGACGAAGCAGGCTTTGCAGCAAATCGACGATACGGTGATTGAGAACATTCTTGGAAGAGCGCCGGCCAGTGTTGGAACTCGGACGGGTGGAAACAATATTCCTCGCAAGCGCTATCCAGGCGGGCGCGATGAGGATGATTTGCAAGTTCAATCTGAACTCCCGACGCCGTCACGAGGACTGGAAGCCGCTGAGACGGCGGCTGGGCACGAGGGAGACTAGAGTTCTTTTACTCTTATTGGTTGCTGAAAACGGAAACCGGAAATACGAAATAAATCGGAAACTTGAGTTAAAAGACCCGGTTTGTCCCAGTGGGAATGTGGCGCTGACGGTGTTGGGTGAAGAGCCCGACGAGTTCGTTTTGGCTGTTGCTTGACCGGGACGGATCGGACGGACAGGCGGCTACTTTTTTCGTGTGCGCGATGGCGCGCGGAGGGTGGGACGTTCTGAGGGATCTGAAACCGTCGGAGAGGGAAAAAGAAATGTCGGGTATGGCAAACGAGATTCAGCGCGAAGAAATGGAAACGGATGTCTTGATCGTCGGCGGTGGTGCCGCTGGAATTTCGGCGGCGCTTCACTTGCGAAACCTGATCGCCAAGCATGACGAGGACGTCGCGGCAGGACGCAAGCAGGGCGAACCTCTTGGCGAACTCATGATTTCGGTGATTGATAAGGGGTCTGAGATCGGGGCGCACGCGCTGTCGGGCGCTGTTTTGAACCCTTCGGCGTTGGTTGAGCTGGTTCCTGATTTCCGCGACAAGGAATGCCCGATCGAATGCGCGGTGACTCATGATGAGGTTCACTATCTCGGCCGCTCCTTTAATGTGAAGGCTCCGATTGTGCCGCCGAATTTTCACAATGAAGGTAACTTCATCGTGTCCCTTGCGAAGTTCAACCGTTGGCTGGGGCAACAGGCTGAGGCAGCGGGCGTGAATATCTTCTCTGGCTTCGCGGGTGTCGAGGCGCTGTATAACGAGTCCGGCGCGGTTGTCGGTGTTCGCACGGGCGATAAGGGCTTGGATAAAAACGGTCAGCCGAAGCCGAACTTCGAGCCGGGTTTGTTGCTGAAAGCGAAGATCACGATCTTCGCCGAGGGAACGCGCGGATCTTTGTTTAAAGAGGTCGCGAAGAAATTGAACCTCTTCGAAGGTAAGAATCCAGATTCGTACGAAGAGGGCGTGAAGGAAGTGATTCAGTGCCCGCCGGGAACGGTGAAGCCGGGACAAGTGATTCACACGTTGGGCTTTCCGCTTGAGAAGACAATCGGTGGAACGTTCATCTATACGCTTCCTGGCGATCAAATTATTTTGGGCTTGGTAGGTTATCTTGATACGCACGACCCGCTTTTTGATCCGCACCGCGAGCTTCAAAAGCTCAAAACGCATCCGTTTGTCATGAACATGATCAAGGGCGGAAAGGTCATCGCATACGGTGGAAAGACGCTGCCTGCGGGCGGATGGTTTTCGATGCCGAAGCTTTACCACGACGGCATGATGGTTTGTGGTGACACGGCGATGATGGTCGACGTGAAGAAGTTAAAAGGCATTCACTTGGCGATGAAGTCAGGGATGCTCGCGGCGGAAACGGCGCTTGATGCGTTGGTTGCGAAGGACTTTTCGGCGGCGGCACTTTCGAAGTATGAAGCTCGCGTCCAGAAGAGCGTTATCAAGAAGGAGCTTTGGGCGACTCGCAACTTCCACCAGACGCTTTCGCTTGGGATGGTCAAGGGCGGCCCGTTGCTGGCGCTTCAGGAGATCACAGGCGGTCGCGGTTTGATCGATCACATGGAGTCGCATCCGGATTGGACGACGACGGAAACGGTGGTCGAGGCGTGGGGAGCTAAGGGTTGGGAGCATCCGGACAACCAGCTTCCGAAGCCAGATGGCGAGCTCTTTTTTGATAAGCTCTCGAGCGTTTACCTGACCGGTACGATGCACGATGAGGACTCGCCAAACCATTTGGTGGTCGCGAACACGGATTTCTGCCGTGACGTTTGTTATGAGAAGTTCCGTTCGCCCTGTAA
>JAVFAU010000259.1:0-3882 GCA_034002335.1 Bdellovibrionales bacterium
AACAAAATCAACCAAGGGACCAGCCGAACAAAACTCAAGCTATGAAGGCTGTTCGTCTACAGCAAAACGCCCGCACTCCAGGTCGCCACAAAAAGGGATGGGTTTCATGTCTAAAATATCAGAATCATGTTCATGAAGTAAGTTAAGCCAAGTTGATCGCAAAACCCCAACAACGCATCGCAAAATCAGTCTCTGTAAGCTCCAATCTGTCACGTTGCCTACAAGGCTTTCCAGTAATATGTTTCTACCCGATGTCCAAAGGCCTATCTTCCAGTCCAACTGTTGCAACAATCGTCGGCGCACGCCCGCAGTTTATCAAAGCCTCTCCGGTTAGCCAGGCCCTAAAAGAGGCCGGCTTACGCGAGGTTTTGATTCATACTGGACAACATTCCGACGCCAATATGTCGGAAGTCTTCTTTAAAGAAATGGAGATCCGCCCACCCGACTACTTTCTTGGAATCTCTGGCCTCAGCCACGGGGCCATGACGGGCGAGATGCTGAAACAAATAGAAGGCGTTCTTTTAAAAGAAAAACCCGATGTTGTTTTGGTTTATGGCGATACAAACTCAACTCTTGCCGGAGCATTAGCAGCAGCGAAGCTTCATATTCCAGTTGCGCACGTTGAAGCAGGACTTCGTTCGTTCAATATGAAAATGCCTGAAGAGATCAACCGCACACTCACGGACCGCGTGTCGAAGTGGCTCTTCTGCCCCACCGACGCGGCAATCAAAAACCTGACCTCCGAGGGGTATAAGTCGCCTAACTACATCATCGAAAATGTGGGCGATGTGATGCTTGATGCAAGCCTCATGTTTGCCGAACGCGCACGCTGGCCATCGGAAGCTCCGGAGAGCTTACAAGGAAAACCATTTGTTCTCTGTACGCTTCATCGCCAAGAGTCGACGGATTCGCCAGAGGTTTTCAAGTCGCTGATCGGTGCCTTGAAAAAGATGTCCGAGACCATGCCTGTCGTTTGGCCCGTCCATCCTCGCGCGAAAAAGAAAATGGCGGAATTCGGGATCTCTACCGACAAACTCATCACAACTTCTCCGTTAGGTTATCTCGAAATGTTGGCACTCTTAAAATCCTGCAAGCTCGTCGCAACAGACAGCGGTGGACTTCAAAAAGAAGCCTATTTCTTCCAAAAGCCCTGCCTCACCCTTCGCTCCGAAACAGAGTGGGTGGAACTGGTTGAGATTGGGGCTAATACAATCTGCGGGATCGACGGAACGACGGCGGTGAACGAGTTCACTCGAGCACTTAGCACGCCTCTGGCAGCCCTAAAATCCGGCCTCTATGGCGAAGGCAATGGTGCGAGAAGAATCGCCTCAGCAATTCGGGAATCTCTATGAGCGAAGCGGTAACAAAGCAGACTCTTCCAGCCCCAAGCCCAACAGCCATGCCTCGTGTCTTCCAGGCAATCCATCGTGAGGTTTTGGAAATATGGAAGTATCGCTGGGTGGTCTATTCGTATGTTTATACGACAACCAAAATCCGCTACAAGCGATCGTACTTAGGCTATTTTTGGACAGTGCTAGGCCCCATGACCCACTATGTAATGATCGGGTTCGTGATGGGCCTTCTGCTAAAGTCTCGAATGGACAACTACTACGTCCACTACTTCACCGGCGCGCTGTTTTTTTCGATCGTTGCAGGGATTCTAAACAAAGCACCCTCAGTTATGCTCAGCAACGAGCACTTCATTCGAAAGATCTACGTCCCAAAGGCGATCTTCCTCTTAAACGTTGTGAGCTACGAGCTTGTGAACTTCACATTCTCCGCCGCCGGTCTTCTGATCTTAGGCCTCGCTACAGGGTTTCTTCATCTCTCATGGACTTTCCCCATCTCACTTCTCGGTCTCGGGCTAACGGGGCTCTTTCTCTTGGGAATTGCAGCCTGCCTCAGCGTTCTGACCGTCTACTTTCGCGACTTCGGCCACATCACGCCTGTCCTCGTTCAAGCATTGTTTTTCCTCACTCCGATTGCCTACAATGCCGACATGCTGCCGCCAGAATACCACTGGCTGCCGAAGGTAAACCCCATCTACTACTTCTTGGAAATCGTGCGCCGACCACTTATGGATGGGCAGGTACCAGAACTCTATTTCTTCGGGGTTGCCACCGCGCTTGCTTTAGCTTCGCTCATCGTGGGCGCCACTGTTCTTCGCATTTTTGATAACAAGATCATCTTCAAACTCTAGTCGTGGGCCTCATGAGCGAACCGTTGATTTCTCTAAAAAATGTCGACCTTGAATACGAGCTCCACTTCGATCGTACGAACACGCTCAAGGAGTGGGTCGTCAACAAGCTGAATCGGCGAAAGTACGTTGAGAAAGCCAAAGACTCCTTCTTGGCTCTCAAGGAAATCAACCTCGACGTTCACGAGGGCGAGCGAGTGGGCATCATTGGTTTCAACGGTGCCGGTAAGAGCACTTTGCTGAAGGTCATATCCGGAATCCTGCGCCCGACGCGAGGTCAAGTGGTCACTCACGGGAAAATTCAACCGCTAATCGAAGTCGGCGCTGGTTTCGATCCCGAGTTCTCGGGTCGCGAGAACATCTATTTCAATAGTTATATGCTGGGCTTTACAAAGGCTGAAGTCGATGCACGTGTTGACGAGATCATCGCCTTTGCCGACTTAAAAGAGTTCATCGATGTCCCAGTAAAGTATTATTCATCGGGGATGCAGGTTCGACTTGCATTCACGATCGCAACAACCATCCAGCCAGAAATCTTGGTACTCGATGAAATGCTTGGCGCCGGAGACGTCGCCTTTGTAGAGAAGGCCAAAAAACGAATGAGCAATGTTCTGGAACAAGCCAAATGCATGGTTTTAGTTTCACATGATCTCGGTCTCGTCGAATCCCTTTGCACAAAAGTTTATCTACTTGAACGCGGCAAGTTTGTTTATGCAGACTCTGCGCCTCAAGCCATTGAACAATACAAATGTCGAGCGGGCCTAGATCCCAAGACGCCATAAGCTTCAGTATTACCCTAAAGAGTCTCGCTACTTTGCCGATAGAGCGAGAGTGACGTATTTACTTAATTCATTTCGGAACAGTTCTTGTGTGGTGCTCTATTTGATCTTGGCCACCCTATTACTGCAACCACTCGGCTGCAGCTTGCGCCCCCAATCGACATCAAATACCAGCTATGATTTCGTTTGGCTAAACCCATCCGACCTTATCGCCTCCGGCATAAGCACATCCAACAAAGTAAACATCTCGTGGCGTTGGACTGCGGGAAACAATCGTTTTTCAGTCTACCGCTCCGACTTTCAAGGTGAAAATTCAAAACTGCTTGGAGAAACATCTGACTCAACTTTCGTCGACTTTGATGCAATGCCCGGTCAAAAATATAGATACATGGTTGCCGTCGACTCTCCCCAGACATTAAAGTCAGAGGTTTCATTATCGGATGCCCCGTACACTACCGGCGCTCTCTCGACATGCCTCTCAAGAGCTTCAGTTCTTCACTTCAAGAGTTTCTCGACGCTTGCTCAGCTCGCCCCTGCACTTCAGGAGAAGTTCAATGAATGCAAGAGTGAGCTCTCAGGTTTTTTCGACGCCCCCCTCTCCGAAGATGAATTAATGATGGTATTTTCATCAATCGTAAGCCATGGCTCAGCATCATATGGCGGGTCGAACGCCACTGAACTGTTCGAAGGCCTGCATGAAGATTACTTAGATTGCGACAATTACGCGTGGCTGGCGGGCAATTTATATGAAGCACTTCGCGGAAGCGGGTATTCCGAGAGTAAGCGCCTCATGAACCATTCTTTTGGACTCGAATTGCGCCGGCTATGTTGATCTCCATTTGAAGGAGGTCACCATTGAAGAAGCCAACCAAGCGAGCATCAAAGGAGCGGGAGTGGCGAGATCGG
>JAVFAU010000260.1:0-3881 GCA_034002335.1 Bdellovibrionales bacterium
GTGATGTGGAGTGCTAGTCGATACTCTTGGTCTGCGACATCGGAGTTGAACATCGCAAGCTTTGGCATCGATGGCAGGCCGTGGGCGTCGAATTTTCCAAGTTCATGTTTTTGCCCGGTTGTTTTATTGATCACGAAAAGCGCGAGATCACCTGTAGTGAAGCCGGATGAATTAGCGAAATCAAGGACGGCCATGAGCAACTTAGCCAGTCGTGCTCGGTCAATCGTGAAGTCGACCGAGGCACCTTCTCCCTGGCAATTGCTTGCTGGCTTTGTAATCACAAACGAACGTGTTCCCGAGATCGGATTGACGTCGCTGACTTCGAGTGTGATCGCGGGGGTACCGCCTGTTGCGTCCTCTGGCACGGCCGAGGCTGCATCTTTGTAAGTAACAAAAGGAGCAACGACGTCTTCTTCAGCGTCGCCATTTTGGATGAAGTTCACACCACCTGATCCGCTGCCTGAGCCGACGGGAACGAGCTTTGATCCGTCGTCGATGAATGCTTTCTTTTGATCAGTGGCGTACACGAATGTCGCTTCTTTGCGGGTAAGCGCATCGAGAGCTGCCTTCGTCGCCTTTGGAACTGTGAGGCGGTGTGTGTTTGAGGCCGCGCCGCCATCAATATCCTTATTGGTGACAACCTGGATGTCGGTCGTACCGACGATGTCACCGCTGACGCCGTGTGTGTTCTTTTCGGCTGCGTGCATTGCGAGAGCAGCATCGCTTTGCATGACTTGCCAAGTTGAGCCGTCAAAAATGTAGGTCGCCTGGTTGCCGTTGCCGTCATCGAGAACTTTACAGACATCACCTTCTTCAACTTCAAGAAGGTCGCGAGCAGGAATGTCGGCGACGACGTGGACGCTCGTGACGGCGATAGCTGGAATTTGTTCGACTGGAACCTTGCCATTGCCGTCGAGCGAGGCGAGTCCGCCGGGTTGCTCTTTCTGACTAGCCAACTCTTCGATCGCACCTTGGACATTTGTACTCGTTAGGCCACTGCCTGGTTCGAAAGTAATGGTCTCGGCCGGTATATTGGTAGAAGGCGGTTCGACGTTTGATTCAAACCCGTCAGCGAAATCTAATATTCTAGCCATGCTTACCTCTGAACCCGTGTCCACATTTCGTAATCAAGCGGGCTTTGCAGCGGCCGTGGGAACGAGTGGTACGTTTTAAAATCAAAATCAGAACACCATCCAACGTAAGCGCTTTCACTGAAAGCATAGTCGACGGGCTCTAGGACAATCTGAAACGGCGATCGCACCTGCGCGTTGATGAAGAAACGAACCTGGCCGTGAAAGAAGTTTTCTTGGCCGATCGAACTGATCGCGACGTCCTCGCTTGTTGCGAAACGACCGTTCTCGTTTTCGAGAGCAAGTCGAAGAGACCCGCTCGGCCATCGATGCCGATAGAGGTGAAGACGTATCGCCTCGATATTCTGAATGTCTTTCGGACTCACTGGTTGAACCAGTCGGTCTTTTAGTTCATGAACAACGAGTTTCAATTTTGCTCCAACAGCACAAGGCCTGATGCAAACGCGCCGGCGAAACGGTGTTTCAGTGCTAGGTCGTTTGTGAACTTTCCGTAAATCCAAAACTCGGAGCTCAGCACGCGCTCTTCAGGATCGAGATGAATGAAGACGGGTGTTGAAACGCCGGCGGCGTCGTAGATCGCAGTCAGCTGTTCGGTCTCCTCAAGTTCGAGTAGGTCGAAGTTGACTGTGAGAGCTTTTTGTTTCGGATATTTGTCAGAGTACGATTGGCCAAACGGCGTCGACGTCACCCGAGTTAGGTCTTTGATTGATAGATCAAAACCCGTCGAGGCAACAGTAATCACCTCGTCAGCAAGGCCCAAGACTACAGTTCCGATGTTGACGTCGAGATGGGCGCACTCTGGATATTCGATCACGATTCGCCAAAACCGAAAGGATTGTTTCGGGAAGTGAAGTTGAGCTATTTCTTGGCGCTCGTCGAATACGACATGCTCCGAGAAACCCGGCGTCGCCCAGTTATTCGTTGCCGCACCTTCAACACGAAGCGAGGCGCCGGCCGCGAGTCTGTACTTTCCTTTCGGCCACAAAATCGCGACCGTGTCGATCTCTTCAGTCGTTTTGAGATCGAAGGTGATCCATTCAGATGTGTGAATTGCGATTTTCGGCGACGTGTACTGATCTGCTCCTGACAGCGGGCCTGTGAAGCCTAGAATCGAAAGCAGTGAGCCAGATGCCTCAAACGGCGAGTGCGTGTCGGACTCGATGCGCCAATGCCCCGTCACACGCGAGAAGAAGAATTGAAGCCCTGTAATCATCCAAAGCTCATAGGCGAGTGTCTCGGGTGAGTAGCGACCGTTGTCGAGCACGTGCGTGTCACCATCGATCGTGATCGTGTTGTTGCTATCAGTGAGTTCGAAGCAACCGTGGCTGCGCCATTCTTTGGACCGAAACTCGTGCCGAATATTCTCGGCTAGAAAGTCGAGGTTCTCACTTGAGCAGGTGATTCCCGTTTTTTCATTTTGAGCGTAGTTGTATGCGACTAGCTTCATGCAAGCCTTCTTCCGTCTGAGAATCCATCGCGCATGACCGAAAAGATCTCACGGCCGTCGATCGAGATGCTCGTGCTCGAGCGAACTGTTTCGATAAGTTGAATGAGCAGGGCATTGGTTTCGTTATTTGAGGAGCCAGAACCATTGGCCAAAGAGAAGAGGTTTGCCTGCTGCCTTGTGTTCAGGATCATTTCGCCGGAGTTCACACGAGCCGTAACACGGTCGCCAACATAGCTTGTGCCCGGAACGATACCGCCTTCTTTGAAAGCTGGTGGCTGTTGACTTACGATGTTGCGAATTTGTAGGGCTGTTTGAATGCCCATGGCTAATCCGGCCGCGATGTTGAACGGAAAAGGACCTCCGGTAGCGTAAGCATTTTGAACTGCTTGATAGCCCTTTATCGTCGCTTCAGCGATCCCGAACGATTTAGATATTTGAAATGCTTCTCTACTTCCGTTGACGGTTAACTCTCGCAGTGCTCCGAATAATAACGCTGTTGAGTTGAGCTTTTTTCGATTTTGTTCCGCTTCAAAAGCCTCTTGAGCTTTCCTGATAGACATTTGCCTATTCGAGTAATCGACATTATTTTTTCCGGACTGCAAAAGGTACTGCTGTTCGAGCGCAATTCGAGCCTTGAGTCGCTCTTCTTCGGTAAGATCTGACTGTTCAACTCGCGCGAGTTCGGCTTGGTACATTTCGTCTTGGATAGCTTTGCGTTCATCAAAGAAGATACGTTCTCGTTCAAGGCGAGCTTCGAAGTTGATGGTTTCAGATTCACCCTCAAGAGCAGCCTGTTCATCGTACCAAAGCGACAGGTCTTCGAGTCGTAGTTTGTTTTGCGCTGATTCATCTTCGACTGATTGAGCAAGTTTTTGGGCCCAATCGTTTAATGCTTGTTGGCGTTTTTGAGTCTCTTCGTCGATCGCGGCCGATCTCTGTCGCGAACTGTTGATGTATTTTTGAGTGTGATCTGCGGCCGCTTTTGATTGTTCGTCGTATTCTGCGCGCGCCGCGCTCGAAAGTTTTTTGTACTCGGCGGCCTGATCTCTCAAAGCCGCAGCCATCCCGCCTGAACCTATGGCTTCCGCTCCGCGCGCGGCAAACTCAAGCGTTGCGGCAAGAGCCGAGTAGGCACCCGCACGGATCAAGTCCCAATGCTTGTATGCCGCATAGAGTGCTGCGCCCAAAGCGCCGATGCCTGCGACAGCCAGGCCGACGGGGCCTGTGATTGCCGTCCATGCAGCCGTTGCGGCCGTGGTTAGACCAGCCAGCGCGGTCGATGCCAAAAGCGCTTTCGTTCCAACGGCTGCAATTGCGACGCCTGTCGTGACAGCGCCGGCGGC
>JAVFAU010000261.1:0-3881 GCA_034002335.1 Bdellovibrionales bacterium
CTTTCCTCCTCGAGCTTACCGGAGGGTCTTGATCTCGATCACCGACCCTACAGATAGGGACGAAACAGGTTTTTCTGACACGTGAAACGACTACTCGTTATCGAATTCAGATTTTTCGAAGAACAAAGCGAGTTCGCGTTGAGCGCTAGCCGCGCTGTCAGAACCGTGAACAGCGTTCTCACCGACTGAATCGCCGTGTTTCGCGCGGATTGTTCCGGCTTCGGCTTTCTTTGGGTCTGTTGCGCCCATAAGGTTGCGGTTCTTCAAAACTGCGTCTTCGCCAGAAAGAGCCATCAAAACGACAGGACCTGAAGTCATGAAGTCGACGAGTTCGCCAAAGAAAGGGCGCTCTTTGTGTTCCGCGTAGAACTCTTCACATTTCTTGCGTGAAAGAACAGTCAATTTCGCAGCTGCGATTTTAAGATCGTTCTTTTCGAAGTGAGCGATGATGTCGCCGATGACACCTTTTTTTACTGCGTTTGGCTTAATGATGCTGAAAGTAAGTTCTTTTGCCATGGAGTTCTCCTGCATACCGGTTTTGCGGCCTTTTCTAGCTGCAAAATAGCCCCGAATCAAAGCCGAAATTACTCGTGTGGCGGCTCTGATTGCTCGATCACGGCGATCGGGGGAGGGTTTCGGCCAAGACGATTGTACATAGAGTACTGAAGTACGCCTGTAATCTCGTGAAGAGCGGCGTCGGCTTGGCCTGCATTCGTCGTGAAACCGCGCCAACCAGCTCTTGCCAGAGGAATATCAGATGGGGCGGGGATTGTGGCGACTCCGAAGTGTCGAAAGAAAAGCTGTGCGCGTTTCATGTGAATGCTCGAAGTGACAAGGTAGATTTTATTGTAGTTTTCGGGGCGGATCAGTTCACCCGAGAAACGGGCATTTTGAAACGTGTTGCGGCTTTCGGACTCGAGAACGATCTCGCCCTCAGGGGTGTTTGGTAGAGAGGCGCCCTGATCGGCTGTGGCTTTGATGGTGCCGATGGCGACAAGAGTGCGTTTCATCACTTCCGCTTCTGAAATGCCCGTTCTTGCGGGGTCTCCGCCGCTTAAAATAAGGCGACAAATACGGCCCTCTTGCGAGCGACAGTCGGTATAAAGACGGGCGGCCTCGAGTGTTCGAACGCTGCCGTAGAGGTTGTTGGTTACGGTCGGCCCAGAGGTCTTGTTTGGTGTGGCGTCCGGCCATTTCGTCGTGCCCGATCCGAGCACGATGATGGCGTTTTTCTCGCCCCACGCCGGGGTTTCAACATAGGGCTTAAGATCAAGATATCCCGTGAGCGTTTCGAGAAACCAAGTTTGCCCGATCGTGAAACCGACGATGAGGCTTAAGCTTAAGGTGATGATGCCGACCTTTCTTCGTTTCAAGAGGGCGAGGAGAAGTGCGAGAAGGCTTGTCGCGATAACGATTGAAAGTAACATAAGGGTTCCTATGAAAAAGGGAGTTCCGATAAGGAAACTCCCTTTGTGCCCACTCTGGTTCGGCAGTGGGTAGGCTGTGGTTTGGGCTTGCGTACCGTAGCACTTTTCAAAGACCGAGCGATGTCGCTCGGCCCTAAAAAGGTCCTACTTTTTGAGTGACGCGGCCATGGTCGAACCGAGGTCCGCCGGGCTTTTCGCAATTGCACAACCTGCGGCGCGAAGCGCTTCGAATTTCGCTTCAGCTGTTTCTTTTCCGCCTGTGATGATCGCGCCCGCGTGTCCCATGCGCTTTCCTTTTGGAGCCGTTGCACCCGCGATGAACGCAGTGACCGGTTTCTTGAATTCGCGCTTGATGTAGTCAGCGGCGTCGACTTCGGCAGTACCGCCGATTTCGCCGATCATGATGACAGCATCAGTTTCCGGGTCCTTGTTGTAGAGTTCCAGAACGTCGATGAAGTTCGTGCCGTTCACCGGATCTCCGCCGATACCGACGCATGTCGATTGACCAAGACCGAGTGCTGTCAATTGACCGACAGCTTCGTACGTCAAAGTTCCTGAACGTGAAAGAACGCCGATGCGGCCAGCTTTGTGAATGTGGCCAGGCATGATGCCGATCTTGCACTGATCGGGAGTGATGACGCCCGGGCAGTTCGGACCGATCAAGCGGGTCTTGCGACCTTGCATGTAGCGTTTCACCGCGACCATATCAAGAACGGGAATACCTTCTGTGATACAGACGACGAGATCGAGTTCCGCGTCGACCGCTTCCATGATCGCGTCCGCCGCGAATGGAGGCGGAACATAGATAACGGATGCGTTCGCGCCAGTTCGTTCTTTCGCCTCGCGAACCGTATCGAAAACAGGAAGGCCGATATGAGTCGTGCCGCCTTTTCCTGGAGTCACGCCGCCGACCATTTTCGTGCCGTAGGCAACAGCTTGCTCGGAGTGGAAAGTACCTTGAGCGCCAGTGAAACCTTGGCAGATTACTTTGGTGTTGCGATCAATCAGAATAGCCATTAGTTGCCTCCGCCTTTAACAGCCGCAACGATCTTCTTCGCTCCGTCCGTGAGATCATCCGCAGGGATGATGTTAAGTCCGCTCTCTTTAAGGATCTTCTTGCCGAGATCGACGTTCGTACCTTCGAGACGAACAACCAAAGGAACCTTTAGACCGAGCTCTTTTGATGCCGCAACAACGCCTTCGGCGATGATGTCGCACTTCATGATGCCGCCAAAGATGTTCACGAAAATGCCTTTTACGTTGGGATCTTTGAGGATCAACTTAAAGGCGTTCGTTACTTTTTCTTTGTTCGCGCCACCGCCGACGTCCAGGAAGTTCGCTGGGCTGCCGCCGTGAAGCTGGATAATATCCATTGTCGACATTGCGAGACCCGCGCCGTTCACAAGACAGCCGATGTTGCCTTCAAGCTTGATGAAGGCGAGGTCGAACTTCGACGCTTCGACTTCAGCTGGATCTTCTTCTGAAAGATCGCGCATCTCGACGATCTCTGGGTGACGGAAAAGCGCGTTTGAGTCGAAGTTCATTTTCGCATCAAGCGCAATAACGTCGCCTTCCGCGGTCTCGACGAGCGGGTTAATTTCCGCGATCGAGCAGTCTTTGTCCATGTAGGCTTTGTAGAGGCCCAAGAAAAACTTCGCAGCTTTCCCCGCGACTTTGTCTTTCATTCCGATTGCGAAAGCCAGTTGGCGCGCTTGGAACGGTTGAAGACCGACGACAGGGTCGACTTGAACGCTGATGAGTTTTTCCGGATGTTTTTCGGCCACTTCCTCGATGTCGACTCCGCCTTCGGCGGAAGCCATCACGACGATGCGTCCGGTGTTGCGATCAAGAAGGCACGCGACATAGTACTCTTTCTTAATGTTGCAGCCTTGCTCGATATAGACCTTTTGAACCTCTTTGCCTTCTGGTCCCGTTTGGTGCGTGACCAGGGTCATTCCGAGCATCTTCGATGCGAAGTCGCGAACTTCGTCAAGAGACTTGGCTACCTTCACGCCGCCGCCTTTTCCGCGACCGCCAGCGTGAATTTGGGCTTTCACAACATGAACCGAACCGCCCAAAGACTTTGCTGCTTCAACAGCCTTGTCCGCTGATTCGACCATGACACCTTTTAGTGTTGCGACTCCGTAATTACGAAGGATTTCCTTCGCCTGATACTCGTGAATATTCATGGGTTAGAACTCCAACTTTTTAAGAGCGTCGACGAGCTCTTGAACCGCTTTGATTGAGTTGTCGAGGCCTTTGCGCTCTTCATCGTTCAGTTTAAGTTCGATGACTTGCTCAAGACCGTTGCCGCCAAGTTTACAAAGGACGCCAACGAAAAGACCGTTTACGCCGTACTCGCCTTGAAGGAAGGCCGCGCAAGGAAGAATGCGCTTTTGATCTTTCAAGATCGCTTCTGCCATCTGAACAGCCGACGCCGCCGGAGCGTAGTAA
>JAVFAU010000262.1:0-3877 GCA_034002335.1 Bdellovibrionales bacterium
AAGGTCGATTTGCCTGCGCCGTTGGCACCGATGAGTCCGTAACAGTTTCCAGGTGTGAATTTGACGTTTACGTCTTCGAAAAGTTTTTTGGACCCATAACGTAGGCCGACGTTGGAAGTGCTGATCATGGGGCCGTTCTAGCGACCGAAGCGCGAAATATCAACACCGGGGGAGCTAAGGAGAAACTGGTGCCAGACAGGTTACGCTCTATCCTTTTTTCAGGTTGTTGGGCGGCGCGAAGAATTGGGAGCATTACGGGGGTACGGTGGAAGACGAAAACCTGGTTCTGAATTTGCTCTATCCCGACGTCGCTATGGCAAAATCTTACTATGAACATCGCCGCCACGAACGGCACATGCGGCGGCTGGTTCTTGTTATTTTCATTCTGGCCGTTCTAGTTTGTTTCCGACCGGTCTGACCCGCTTCTGAACAAGACTTAGATCACCGTTTCGTCGTGGCCGAATATCTTGTGGTATTTGGCCATGAACCAGTTTTGGAAGCGATCTATGTACACGTGCGCTGCGGGGATCACCACGAGCGTAAGCAGCGTCGAGCTGATCGTGCCGCCGATAACGACGATTCCCAGGCTGGTGCGCTGTTTTGAGGCTTCGTTTAAGCCGATGGCAACGGGAACCATCCCCGCGATCAAGGCCAAGCTTGTCATCAAAATAGGACGCAGGCGCGTTTCTCCGGCTTTCAACAAGGCCGTGTAGCGATCGATACCCTCCCTCTGCCTTTCGAGGGCGAAGTCGATAAGAAGAATCGAGTTCTTCGTCGCAAGCCCCATCAGCATCACGCAACCAATCATCGAGAAAAGATCGAAACTCGAACCCGTAAGGGCAAGCGAAAGAAAGGCTCCGCAGGCCGCGAGCGGAATGACGAGCATGATCGTAAACGGCGTGAAGAACGAGCCGAACAAGCTTGCGATGACAAGGAAGATGAAGAGCATTCCGAGCCCGAGGGACACAAGCATATTGGTCATGAGTTCGGCAAAGCGTTCGGCTTCCCCGACGAAGCTAAAAGAAACGCCCGGAGGTGGTTTGAGCTCATCTTTAAACAAAGCTTGTAGTTCGGTAATCGCGCCGCCGAGTCCGGCCCCGCCTGGCGTGAGATCGGCGGAAAGCTGGATATAACGAGTGCGGTTTTCGCGAAGAATAGTTGTTGGTCCCGTCGCTTCAACAAGCTTTGCGACGTTTGAAAGCGGCACAAGTCGTTGGCTGAGGTTTGGAACCATCATGCGGTTGAATTCGGTTTGAAGATTGCGTTGGTCCTCTTGCAGGCGCACCCGGATATCGTAGTCGATGCCGTCCTCGCGAAACAGCGCGGGTGTTCGGCCCTCGATCTGTGTTCGCAGCTCCATGCCAAGGCTTGCCATCGTGACTTCCGAGATGGCCGCGATTTCGTGTTTTAAAACGACCTGAAATTCAGGACGGCCGCTGCGGTAGGTGCTGTCGGCCTGACTGAGCGCCGGCATTTGCTTCAGGCGTTCGAGGACTTTTTCCGAGAAGGGAACCAGGGTTTCAAGGTTTTGGCCGACGATGTTGAGGTTGAAGGCGCGGCCGCCTCCACCGCTTTGTCCGGCTTGATCGGTGACGATCGGGCGGTACTCAGCGAAGGGTTTAAGGGCCTCTTGTACGATCTTTTTGGTTTCGGTCGTATTTTCCTTACGCTGCTTGGATGGCACAAGGCGGATGTAGATATAAGCGGTGTTGCTTTCGCCTCGCGTGCTTCCGATGGTGCTGAGGAGGTCTTCGATTTGTGGCTGAGCCCTTAAGGTTTCTTCGATTTTGCGGGTGACGTTGTCCGTCGCATCGAGACTCGCTCCGACGGGTAGCTCGAACTGAACGAAGAATTCACCGTTATCTTGTGCGGACATGAAAGTGAAAGGAACTGATTTCGCGACAAGGATCGACGCAATAAAGACGAGAACCGACGCAAGGAGTGTTTTGAATGGATTGTGTATGCACCACCCAAGCCACTTAACATAATACCTCTCGAGCATGGATTGGAACCGATCGAACCCTTTGAGGAGTCGAGCGTTCCAACGGCCGATAAGTGATTTTGCGGGCGTGGCGTGAGGCGCTCCTCCTCCCATATAGGCCGAAAGAGCTGGGGCCACGAACAACCCGTCGAAGAGGCTCACGAGCATGGCAAAACAGACTGTGAGACCAAACTCTTTAAAGAATTGCCCAACGATCCCTTCGAGGTTTCCGATAGGGCCGAAGACGGCCAAAATAGTCGCGGTCGTCGCGATGACCGCGAGGGTGACCTCTTCGGTTCCAAGAACGGCGGCCTTTTTGGGAGAAAGCCCTTCTTCGAGTTTTCTAAAGATATTCTCGCGAACAACAATCGCGTCGTCGACGAGAAGACCGACGACGAGACTGATCGCGAGAAGACTCATGATGTTGATAGAGAAGCCAAACATGAGCATGAAGATGAACGCACCCAGAATCGAGTTCGGAAGGGCAAATCCCGTGATCAAGGTCGACTTCATGCTGCCTAAGAAGAAATAGACCACGATGATGGTGAGAAGGGTTCCGAAGAAGATCGATTCGTAGACGTCGAAAACGTTGGCTCGGATCTTTCGGCTGGCATCGTTAACGAGCTGAAGCTTCGCTGGAATGCCCTCCGCCTCGAGGTCTTTGTTGATGGCAAGGAGCTTGGTGTTGACGTCATCGGCGACTTTAACCGAGTTCGCTCCTGATTGGCGGAAGACGTTGAAAAGCAGGGACTTGGTGCCGTTGAATCGACTGCGTGAAGTTTCGTCTTGGAGGGAGTCGACGATCGTTCCGAGTTTTCCGACTGTGATTGGGTAGCTGATATCCGCGACACGCAAGACGGAATTGCTGATGTCGGCGAGAGACTTGTATTCAGCGAGGGTGCGGTACGTGTACTCGGATGTGCTTGAAGTGGTTTTACCAATCGGAACGTTGCGGCCGCCACTTGATAGCGCGTTAACGACAGCCGAGGCCGAGATATCGGCGTTTCTTAGCTTTTCGCGATCCAATTGAATGTGAATTTCACGCTTTCGTCCGCCGACGATATCGACTTGGCCGACTTGATCGACCTGCTCAAACTGCGGCGCGATTTTCTCTTTGGCGAGGTCGTAGAGGTCCGCATCGTCCATTTCAGAAAGAAGCGCGATTCCGAGAATCGGGGCATCGGACGGGCTGACTTTGCGGGTGATGGGGGCGTCGACATCGTCGGGCAGAAGCTTGAGCGCATTGGTGACCTTCGCTCGAACCTGTTGTTCCGCGTAGTCGAGGTCGGACTTCAGGTCGAATTCGACCATGACCAAACTGAAACCTTCTTGATTCTGAGATGAGACTTTTTTGACTCCGGAGATCGAAGACACTTCGTCCTCGAGAACCCGTGTGACGCCGCTTTCGACTTCTTGAGGCCCTGCTCCTGGGTAGGTTGTCACAACCACGATCGTAGGGAAGTTCACATCTGGAAAGAGGTCGATCGGCAGCTTCTTTAAAGCAAGAAAACCGAGAGCCATGATCAGGATAACGATACTGGCGATAAAAACGGGCTGGCGAACGGACAGTTTTGCTGGACTCATAGGAAGGGAAATTAACTACAGGGGGTTGGCGATCAGCAAGTCGAAACCAGCTTCTTCCGCGCTCTGTTGTCGAGAAGTTAAACAGGTAATTCTTCCCGGGGAGCGCATTTGTGGTCGCGCGGAGTGGCATGAAATTGGTAGAACCAAGCATCTGGCGAAACCACTCATCTTGCAGAACGTCGGTAGAACTTTTTAGTTAGATTGTGATTTTAGGATCGGTGATGAAGAAAATCATTACGGCAGTGCTTTTGGCGAAGGTGGCAATGTTCTCGGGACCAGTCGCTCCGTCGGTAATATCAACGTCTATGGGTG
>JAVFAU010000263.1:0-3855 GCA_034002335.1 Bdellovibrionales bacterium
CGGAAAGGCTGACGAGTACGAGGGGGACTTCGCATAGAGCGGTTTCCCGTACATCGACTTCCGCAAATCGTGATGTTTTGCGAATGAGATCGGATTGTGCCACGAGCTCCGCTACTTTTTCGAGAAAACGTGCGGGCTCAAGTGGCTTGATGATGTAGTCCTTTGCGCCCATGGAGATGGCGCGTTCGACGTCACGTTTTTCCCGGCGTCCCGTGAGCATCGCAATCGGGGTGAGTTCGTAGTCACTCATTTGTTTGAGCGAACGGATGAGGTCGAAACCGGAATGAGGAGACATATTCGCATCTGTGATGACGACGTCGAAGCTCTGTTTACGTGCCTGGTCGAGTGCGGCGAGAACATCGCTGCGACAAACGACGCTATGACCCGCATGCACCAGCAAGGCGGATGCTATTTCGAGAAGATCGCGATCGTCGTCAACAAGTAGTATTCGAGCCATGTTAAGGAATTCCTCAATTTCCATTCGGAATTCCTTAAGGGTTTCAGGAGTCCTGATCGCCCGTGCGGATTCGAAGAAGCATGAAGATCGGGCAGAAGCGCCATGTTCCGGTTGCGATTACGATGAGCCCGACCCATGTCCAGCTGGGACCACCCGCTACGGCCCAAGCCGTGAGCAGACCCCCCAGAAGAAGACGAAAGGCTTGGCCTGTTTTGGTGACATTACATCTCATAAGATCTTCGGAGTTTAGCCGACCTAAGACTAATGCGCTAGCTAGTTGTCATATCACCATGGAGTTGTAACAATCCCGTCATGTCTCAAACTACGTCGATACGAACCTCGTTAACTGATCTTCTCGGCATTCAATACCCAATCATCGGGGCGCCCATGTTTCTCGTCTCAAACGTCGAGATGGTGGTCGCGATCTCCGAGGCGGGCGGAATCGGGACTTTCCCGGCCCTCAATTACCGCCCGATCGAAAAGTATCGTGAAGCTTTGATCGAAATGAAGCGTCGAACGAAAAAACCGATCGGCGTAAATATCATCGTGAATAAGTCCAATGCACGCCAGGCGGAAGACTTGAAAATCGCGCTGGATCAAGGTGTCGAGCTTTTCATAACAAGTCTCGGCAACCCCTCGACGGTGATCAAAGAAGCTCATGCGAACGGCGCCAAAGTTCTATGTGATGTCACCAACCTTGAACACGCAAAAAAAGTAGCGGATCAAGGAGCCGATGGCATCGTCGCTGTAGGTACGGGGGCAGGAGGTCATGCGGGACCGATTTCGCCACTGGTGCTTGTTCCTTGGCTGGTACGAGAAATGTCGATTCCGGTTGTGTTGGCGGGGGGCGTGGCGCATGGCTCGCAACTCGCGGCGGCTCTGAGTTTGGGGGCGGCGGGCGTGCATGTCGGAACACGCTTTATCGCGAGTCGCGAAGCGGGCGTGGATCAGGCGTACAAAGACGCCGTTTTGCGCTCGTCTCCGGAGGATATCGTGATGACGACTCGTGTGTCGGGGACACCAGCCGCGGTCATCAACACGCCTTATATTCAGAAGGTGGGAACAGATCTGCCGCTGGCTTTGAAGATTTTAAAGGATCATTCGCTTACGAAAAAGTACATCGTACCGCTCATTCATTTGATGGGCATGAAGTCGCTTGAAAACGCGGCTGAAAAGCCAACATGGAAAACGGTGTGGACGGCTGGGCAGTCGGTCGGTCTTGTCGATGAGGTTTTGAGTTCGAAAGAAATCATCGACAGACTGGTCGAGGAGTATCGCCAGTCTGTCGCGAAGCTTCCGTAAGCTTAATTCGCTTTTACGAGGTCTTGAAGCTCACCGGCCTCGTACATTTCCATCATGATGTCGCTTCCGCCGACGAGCTCTTTGTTGACGTAGAGCTGAGGGATCGTTGGCCAGTTGCCGTAGGCTTTGATGCCTTCGCGAATCTCGCCGTCTTGAAGAACGTCGACCGAGTGAAAGCTCGTGCCGCATTCTTGAAGAATGGCCGTGGCGCGCGCCGAGAAACCGCACATTGGAAACTGCGGGCTGCCTTTCATGAAAAGGACGATTTTATTTTCGCTGAGGATTTTTTCGATACGTGCGTTGACGTCAGACATTTTAGTTTTTCCCTTCGATCGTTTTCGTTTGAATAGTGAGGGCGTGGACTTCGCCGGTTTTGAGTTCCGCCGCGAAAACATCCATCACGTGTTTGTGCTGTTGAATGCGCGAGAGCCCCTTGAAAGCCATTGATGAAATCATGACTTGATAGTGGTCGTGAGTGCCCGTGAGGTCCACGACCTCGACGCTGCCATCCGGATATGCTTGTTCGAGACGTTCTTTCATTTGTGCCGGTGTCATCGTACCGAGCCTCCCGCGCGTTGTATTTGGTTACGTTTTAAGCCGTCTTTGGCTACCAAAATGGACGATTAAAGCCAAGCGCCGAGATTTCTAGAAGAAATGACGTTCAAGAGTTATAGTGTGGGCTGATGGACGACGCGATTTATGGCATGGCCGATGAGGCCCATATCAAACGAGAACGCGCTAAGGCCCGTGAGCTGCGTGCTTCGCAGTGGTGGCGACAACAGATTGGTCCCGGATTATGCCATCATTGCGGCGGCAAGTTCCCTAAAAACGAGCTTACGATGGATCACCTGATTCCGGTGGCGCGCGGCGGTCGTTCGACCAAGGGGAACGTGGTTCCGGCCTGTCGCCCATGCAACCAGGCACGGGGGCATCAGCTCGATGTCGAACGGACGCTTGAGGGGCTTAATTCGCCGGGTTCTGGTTCTTCTGATTCAGAGGATTGATCTGAATCGCCTGAGCGAGCTCGCGGACAAAACCACTCCACGGCAGTTTCAAAAGCGGCGCGGTTTCCGGATTCTTGGAAACCGCAAAAGCAGCCAGGGATTCTCTTAGTTTTTCGGCGGCGCTTTCGCCGTGCTTTTGGACATCAAGGCGTGCGAGCGCGATGGGTTCTTTTGTCTGTAGAAAGTCAGACCAGTTGGCTGAGGACTCTTCGACCATGTAGCCGATGGCGCGCAACATCCGCGTGCGGTTTTCATTTTGAATGTACGTGCAATAAAGCTCTGAAAGCCCGAGCGTGCGCGCGGTTTCAATGGCGATCATACGCAAGTAACGATGACCTCCATGGTTTAGAAAATGCCAAACGGTTGCCGCACGACTTGTCAGGGCGGCGGGAAGTACATTGGGCGTCACGCTCTGTTGAAGCGAAAAAGCGAGCGTCTCTTGCGTGCGGTGAAGTTCGAAGCGAAGGGCCGCGAGGATCTCGCCCCCTTGAATGATCGCGATGTTCGCGTAGCGCTCATCGCTCATACCCCAACGAAGCGCCGTCGGGTTGACCAGTGAGCCACCATGTTTGGAGTACGCTTCAACGCGTAGATTCGAGAGTCGATTGGCCCACGGCTCATCAAGATGAATGAGGGCGAGCTTGTTATTCGACATCGAGAAGTTCGATTTCGTACATCAACGTCGCATTGGGCGGAACAACCTGTCCGGCGCCATGCGTGCCGTAGCCGAGCTCAGGCGGAATGATGAGACGACGCCTGCCGCCGCTTTTCATATTGAGCAATCCATCTTCCCAGCCGCGAATATGCGGTTCGTCCGTGTTCTGCAAGACGAACTTGTAAGGCTCTTTGCCTCGTGTTGATTCGAACTGCGGTCCGCGGCCCAGCGGTTGAGTGGGGTCGTACAACCACGACGTGTAATGCACGACCATTCGCGAACCTGGTTTGGTGACGCGGCCACGACCGGATTGCAGGTCGTCGACGATGAGTTTGGTGACGTATTTAGGGAACTTCTTGCTGGTTTCTGGCGGAGCCGGAGCCGGGGAGGGTTTTGGTGTCGGAGAGGCTGCGACTGCCGCGGGACGTGTAGTTTGT
>JAVFAU010000264.1:0-3850 GCA_034002335.1 Bdellovibrionales bacterium
ATAGAGCCCAAAGAATGAACTATCCCATAGATCGCGAGACATTCTTCCTCTAGAGCTTCACGATCCTTCTTATCCCTCATGTCGCGGCCGCTGGAGCCTTCTTCTTTCTAGATTCATTCAACGTGCTGATGTGGTTTCTCTTTCATCTCATTTTCTCGACTCTCGCGACTTCTATCGCTCTCCATCGATATTTCACGCACCGATCATTTCAAACCGGTTTCATTGTGGAACACATCATGGCTCTTTTGGCGACCCTCTGCTTACAAGGGTCCATCCAGTACTGGGCCAGTGTCCATCGCGAGCTCCACAGAAACTCAGACACTCACGGTGACCCGCACAGCACAGAACGCGGCTTCTTCTGGTCACATATCGGCTGGATGTTCTATTCAAACCCAAACGGATATAGCTATATGCGCTCTCTTCGAAACATTCCCGATCTGCGCGCGAAACAACACTTGAGGCCCTACGAGAAACATTATCTCACCATCAATATCGCGTTTCTCATTTTGCTCTTCGCGATCTGCTGGGGCGCGGGTCGGCCCGAGACGTTCCTCTTCATCGGTCCCCTTAGAATCGTCACCGTCTGGCACAGCACTTGGCTTTTAAACAGCTACTGTCACGGCATTCTGCCGTTTCGAAAACACAATCCCAGCGCGCGCTCGACCCATCAACTCATCGATTCACATTTTATGAGTTTACTCATTGGCGGAGACGGCTACCATCGTTCGCATCACGATCGACCGCATATCGTGAAACCCTACCGAGGCTCCTTCCATTTGGACCTCGGCTATTGGTTTCTGGCAGGTTGCAAAAAACTGGGACTCGTCGAGTTCAAAAGATCTTCTTAGAGGCCCTCGTGCACCCAGCCAAGTCGCAGAATGCCCGCGCCGAAAGCGCTCAATTAGAGCAAGCCCAGGCTTTCAACGAATTTCCGCTCAACACTTCCGGCCGGGATCATCAGAATCTCACCGTTTGCAACCGGCCGACTCACAGGCCTCAGCCGCTAAATTCTGTCCCATTGACCCGCATCACGGTGACCAAGCCACGCTTCGCGCGCGCTTCAAAGTTCACTAAACCCTGAGTTCGAACCCCGTGGACAAACTCCCGAAGTGCTTGATGGGAACTAAAGGTGAATCGATAACTCACGCCCGTAGCGACGAGGGTCTTTTTATATTCGATAAGCCGACCGTTACGAGAGAAGGACCCGATGAATTCGCGAATCTCATCGTTTCTCGCCCACAAAGGGACATCATTTTCATATTGATCAATGGTGTATCCATCCGGAAATTTGATATCCAGATCAACGGCGGCCTGCGAGTTCGCAGTCCTCTTGAAAACCTGAAGCATCGGCAAAGAGGCGAATAAAAACCCAAACCCGAGTGTAATCACGCGCCGACGATTTAAAAGTTGCACCGATACCACCCCCATACACGCCCATACACGCCCATACACGCCCATGTCGTGTATGCATTTGACACAAAACAGATCGTAATCCCTCCCGCAACAAGAATACAAATATTTGTTAACGCCCGTTGTCGCCACCTCATATCGGGCCAGACCAACATCTCGTATTGAGACATCACGTTCTGCCCACGAGGCCGCAGATCTAAATCAACCCGGCTCAAAGCCAAACACTGGTTCAGCGCACGCATCGACAAACGTCTTTTCACCGCCATCGCTATTTCTCAAACGAACGTCTCGAGCTCAACTTCATTCAAAACATCTTACTGTTGAACAGCCTTCGTGTTTGGTTCACGTTTCTTTTTCTGTGGTCCAACAAAAGCGGCCGAGCGTGGCGCCGCCTAAACCAAGCGGCGCGAATGTGACTACGGCGTTTTTATTGAACGATGTGTCCGACAAGATCGTAGTCGTGTGATTCCGTAATCATGACCTGAACAATCTCACCAGGGTTGGCGGTGCCATCGTTGATCAACACGACACCATCGATTTCAGGAGCCTGCTGAGACATGCGACCTTGAAGCAAGAGCTCGGTTTCTTCGCTCAGGCCCTCAACCAAAACCGGAACCACGCGGCCAATAAACGCTTCGTGCTTATCGCGCGAGATTTCAATTTGAAGCGCCATCAATTCGTCGTGACGACGCTGCTTTGTCTCGTCATCAATCTGGTTCGGCATCTTCCCGCCCGGAGTGTTGTCCTCCGGCGAATACTGAAAACACCCAACGCGATCGAAACGCTGCTCTTCAACGAACTTCAAAAGCTCTTGAAAGTCTTCTTCCGTTTCACCCGGGTAGCCGACAATGAACTGCGTGCGAATGACCGCCTCTGGGATCTCTTCACGAATCTTAGCCAAGCGTTCGCGAATCTCTTCGCCCGTCATTTTGCGATTCATCGTCTTCAACACGCTGTTGGAAATGTGCTGAAGGGGCATGTCAAAGTACTTCACGATGTTCGGGCGCGTCTTGATGACCTCGATCATCTCGTCCGTAATTCCATCCGGGTAAAGGTAAAGGAGGCGAATCCAATCGAGCCCCTTCACATCTGAAACCTGACGAAGCAACTCTTCTGGCCGCTCAATCGCAGCTTCGTCTTTTCTGCGAAGATCCCAACCGTAATCCGTGAAGTCGTGCGAGATGATGTTGATCTCGCGCACGCCACCAGCCACAAGAAGCTTGGCCTCGTTCACAACCGACGAAAGCTTGCGGGATTGCAGATTGCCGCGGATCTTCGGAATCGCACAGAACGAACAACGCTTTAAGCAACCTTCTGAAATCTTCAGATACGCGCGATACGATGGACCCGAGTTCACACGCGGCGTCTCGTCTTCTTGCAGGTACGTAGGGAGATTAAAGAATCTCTTCTCGGTCGAACCCGATTCGCGCGCTTTTAAAATCTTCGAGATATTCTGGAACTCACCGGAGCCGACAAAAAGATCGGCCTCAGGAAGACCTTCCACCAATTCGTCCTTATAACGCTGGGTCAAGCAACCGGCCACAACCAAGTTCTTAGCCGCGCCTTGAGTTTTGTATCCCGCCATCTCAAGAATCTTTTGAATCGACTCTTGTTTCGCGTCCTCGATGAATCCGCACGTGTTCACGACAATCGTTTCGGCTTCCTCTGGCGAGTCCGTAACCGCGTACCCGTCTTGCATCATGTGACCAAGCATGATCTCGCTATCAACAAGATTCTTTGGGCAACCCAATGAAACGAAATGCACTTTTTTTGCGGACATCGACGAGCCCGCGTTGGAAGAACCAGTATTCGACGTGGATGACATGGATACCCTTTACGCCTTAGTTGCGCATATTCGTGAATTGCAACGGCAAGCCAAATTTCTGCGCTCTCAAATGGGAGATCGTCGCCTGCAATTCATCAATGCTCTTGGAGCTCACGCGCACCATCTCATCCATGATTTGCGCTTGAACCTTAATTTTTGAATCTTTGATCGCTTTCACGATCTCTTTTGCTTTTTCTTTTTCAATACCTTGAACGATCGAGCCCGTTTGTTTGAGCATCATACCGCCAATCGGTTCGATCTTCTCGAACTTAACGCCCGAGATATCCACTCCGCGCTTGTGAAGCTTCGACTGCAGAATGTCGCGTACGGCGTTCACCTTCATCTCGTCGTTCGCCTTCAGCACCAAAGTTTTTTTGTCCCAGATGATTTCGCACTTACCGTCGCGCAGGTCATAACGGTGAGCGACTTCCTTCGTCGCCGTGTTCACAGCGTTATCCACTTCCTGCATGTTCACTTCTGAAACCACATCAAACGACGGCATTCTAAAAAACCTCTTACAAAAACCTTCTACTGAGCGACCGACATCACATCGGCATTCTTCGGAGGAGCGAACGTAAACTGCTTGGCGTCCGCTACCGCCGGCTCCACTTTCAC
>JAVFAU010000265.1:0-3848 GCA_034002335.1 Bdellovibrionales bacterium
GATCCCGACTGCGATGCCGCTCATCGCCTATGTATTCACCGATCACTTCGGACATCGCATTTAACGCCGCGACATGGCTGGGGTGTCGAGTCAGGAAGATCGCCAACGCCTTTTCCGCCGCGGCCCTCTCGTGCTCCGACATATTTTCCGGCTCGAACATATTCGCTTCTTGAAGAGCGGCCGTCCAGTAGAGCCCCTTTTCGTCTTCATTCATATTCGAGAAAAAATCCCCTTGGCCCACTGACCGCGGCTGCACCACCTGCGAGTGGAATATCTGCAAAAAACGAAACGTTCGGAAAAAATAGAGTTTATCGTAAATGGAATACCAGTATTCCATTTTTTTCTGATCCTTCTCACCAGCGAACTGAGAATATCCGTAGTGGTTCCACAAATTCGGCTCGCCGACCATCACGACCGCATACGCCGGTTTGTGCTGCTTCAGAACCTTGAGTAGCTCCTCGTACACGAAGGTCGTGTTCGCATTCCCTCTCGAAACATTCACGAATTTGAAGGGTACACTCTTTTCTTGATCCGAGAATCGATGCTGAAGACGTTCAAACAATTGATCGGGAAAAGATCGCCCGCGAGGGGCACCGGTCCCGAGTGTGTGAGAGTTTCCGATGAACATGACAACGTCGCCCGGCGAATCGCCAACTTGAGTGCGATCCCCTCCCGCTCCGCAAAAACCAACGACTCGCAGTCCGATTTCGCAGAGAAGAAAGGTGAAAGCCAGTCCAAGTACAATCGCTTTCAACCGTCGATGAATACCCATTGAATGATCTTGTTCTCGATTCAACATCCTTGGCAAGTCCTCGTATTCACCAGTTTCGAATCGACAACCCGAACCGACTCCTCTACAATCTACCGCATGATGGGCAGTCTTCGAAAAGCAACGGTCGTCTTAATCGGTTTTTTTTTGCGATTCTAATTCTCGAGATCGCGTTCTCCGTCGCCCACTCCCTACGCCAAGCGGCGCGCAAGCAATCTTCAACTGAAAAAAAATTCGACTCCGACGGCAACACGATCATTCGGTTTTCCATTATCGGGGAATCTACGACCGAACCCGTCTATGACCAACAGCTGGGCGATATCTCGTGGCCAGCCCAGCTTGAAACCAAACTCAACGCTTACCTTGAAGAAAAAAAGATCCCTTATCGAGCCTCGATACGAAACCTCGCGCAAGCGGCGACATCATCCCCTTTTCAGTTCATCAAACTCAAAGAAGATGCGGGCACCCATCCTCCCGATGTTCTGCTTTCGATGATCGGGTTTAACGACACGAATCGCCTCTGGGAAACTCAACGCAGTTTTCTCTACCGCAACAGCTATCTCTACCGATGGATCTACTGGCTACAGACGGCGTGGTTTTGCAAGAACTGTAGTTCGTCGGACCTCTCGACACCAACCCCCTACCTCGAAGCCGAGCCTCTTCCGGAGCGCACGAAGAGCCTTATGGAACGGGCGCGAATGGTTACAGCCATGTTCAAAGATAAAATTGAAGCAGAAACGACCGGCGCAGCCAGAAAGCTGGTCTTTATAAATTTTCGAACCAGGTTCGAAATCCTTTTGAACAACTCCTCAGACACGGAAACGCCATGGATCAGCGCTGCCATCGCGGACGGTCTTTTTCACATTTTTCAACAAACCATATACGAAAATACAGATTTCCAGAAAGAAGGTTATCTCTACGCTCTAAACCTTCTCGAGAGCCATAAAGACGTGGTCGCTCTCAATCACGGTCGAACACTCGAAATCCTTTGCCATCTAAAAAGCTTTCTCACGCAAAGCTGCTTGGACGACCTCAGAACGGCTTTTCAAAACGGCCTCCCCCTGAGTTCTCCCCTTCTTGCCATTGCCACAGCTCAAGACGACGTCGATAACGATGCGTTTTTTCGACAGCTGTTTTCCAGACTCGGCTACGACCTTGAATTCAAGACCGAGAGCATAGCGCGTCTGTACTATAAGCGTTTTGCGGACTTCGCCAACGAAAATGATGTTCTCTGGTTTGCCATTCAATATCCGACGGGAGCCAAGGATGCCTTAAAGCTTTTTTTCCTCGAAGAATCTGACTTCAAAGGCGCGGCAATTCTCGACAGCTTTTACTCGCCTCCTCCCAATATCGTGGTACCAGAACGTTTCAAGAACGTGGTGCTCGTTGGAAACGAGAACTTCAACGACCTCGTCAATGAGTCCAATACCGCAGAATACTTCACCGATCTTTACGCATCCCGAATCGGCCACCGCTACGGTCACACGACGGCCAAAGGACACGCGGTCATCGCAGACAACGTGCTTCAAGCGCTCATCGACAATTGGGACAAAGTCGAATCTACGGTCAAGCGGCGCCGAGCCGCCAACCACTAACGCCAGAATACGAAGGTCACTCGACACTTCCCGATTCGGTATAACGACGCAGCTGTTGCGTGGCATACTGCCCAAGCCCTCGCCAATCGAGATTCGTAAGCTCCTCGCACCCGTGGTGGCCAACAGGCATCCCGGCAAGACGAGCGGAATCTCCTTCGATCTCGAGGACCCCTTGCGAAGCGAGCAACCGAATATCAAAATGCACGCGAAGCTTCGCCAAGTCGTTTGAGGTTTCTATCGCTCGCAAACTATTGCCGAGAAGATTGAAGATCTCGGCGGATTCAACGTCCCCCTGTCTTACGATGCGATGAACCGACTGCACCAGCGCCAAAGCCGTTTCGATTCTTGAATAGTCGTTTCGAATCCCCTCGAAAGCTTCAAGCAAAACGGCCTCGCGCAAGCTGTGCAGATCTGATTCTCCACCCAGACGCGAACGACGGTCTTCAAAACTGACTTGAATGTAGCGAGTCGGCTCCAGAACGCCGCCCCCGAATCGCTTTTTACTTTTTAAAGCGGAACGTGCGAACAGCTGAAGCCTCGCGCCTTCTGTCGTCAAAAGGGATACGATTAAATCCGCCTCGCCGTAGCGAGACGCCTTGAGCACAATCCCTTTTGCCTGGGCAATCATACCGGCCCACCCGAAGCCGCCTCAACAGGGCGACGGCGACTTCGCTTTAAGTAAAACCAAGCGCCGATCAAGCCAAGACCAAACTGAAACAGTTGCATCAACGTGATTCCAACCGTCCCGACCTGAACCTCTTCGCCAAGCGCGGCCTGGAAAAGAAAATAAAACACAGCCTGCCCTACGCCGACTCCCGCGGGCGAAATCGGAATCGCCTGCGCCACCACTCCGATCGGAATGCAGAACCAGAAAACAGCCAAAGGAATATGCCCTTCTCCCAAAAGCTGAGCCGCGAAATAGAAGAACGCGATCAAAGACAGCTGGTTCAACATCGAGAGCAAAAGCGATTGCAGCAGCTCTTTTTGGCTATATCGATACGCATGCATGGCTTTGTAGATGCGCTCAAAAACGGAGAAACCCGGAAATCGCGTCGCGTACTGCGCCATGAACCGCAGAGGCGCCTGAAGACGACGTGAAAGCGAGAACGCCAAGATCAAAATAAACGCAAGGGCCGCCAGCAAAGTTCCCGTTCCGATCGCGACGAGTCGCGGGTCATGGCTCAAACGATCATGAAACGCTAAAATCGCAATCGCACCCGAGAGGACCATGACGAAAAAGCCGATCAGGCGATCCATAAAAACACTGACTCCGGCAGCCAACTTTTGCTCCGGAAAATCCTGAGCCAAATAGTAGCCCTTAATGATGTCGCCCCCAACACTGCCCGGCATCGCGTAGTTAAAGAACAGCCCCATCAGAGAAAGCGGCAGCGTTTGCCGCAAAGTCGCATCAAACCCCTGCCCTCGAAGAAGTACGAGCCAGCGGACGTTGTTTACAAGAATCTGTAAAAACGCGAGGCCTCCCA
>JAVFAU010000266.1:0-3838 GCA_034002335.1 Bdellovibrionales bacterium
GGCACGGATTGAGGAAGTGATCGACAAGGTTAAAAAGGATCTCTTTAAGTCCATTAAAGAAGATGGCGAGAAGGCGATCTTCGACCTCGGCCTTCATGGCTTGCATCCGGAAATCGCCAAGACGCTTGGTGGTCTCAAGTATCGTCACTCGTTGACTCAGAATATTCTCGAGCACTCCGTTGAAGTCGCGTTCCTTTCTGGAATGATGGCGGGAGAACTCGGTGAAGACGTGAAGCGCGCGCGCCGCGCGGGACTCTTACACGACATCGGCAAAGGGATCGAGCACACGGTTGAAGGTTCGCACGCGATTGTCGGTGCTGATTTCGCCAAGAAATACGGCGAGCACGATGCGGTCGTACATGCGATTCGCGCGCATCATGGCGAAGAACGGCCGTCTTCTGTGTTGGCGTTCATCGTTCAAGCGGCGAATGCGATTTCGAACTCCCGTCCAGGCGCTCGTCGCAGCTCGATTGATGCGTATGTCCGTCGTATGGAAGATCTCGAATCGATTGGGAACTCCTTTGACGGGGTGATTCGCACGTTCGCGGTTCAGGCCGGAAAAGAAGTGAAGGTTCTTGTTGAAGCCTCACGCGTGACGGACGACCAGGTCCAAGTTCTTTCGTACGATATCGCGCGAAAGATCGAGCGCGAGATGAGTCACCCGGGGCAAGTGCAGGTAACGGTTATTCGCGAAGTTCGTGTTGTCGAGCACGCGCGCTAGGACGGAGTTTGAACATGAGTCTTTTGAAGAAGGCGACGCCCGGCGAACAGCTTCAAGAGTTGAAGCGCGGAGTGGTGGACCTGATTTCGGAAGCTGAGCTTTTAAAGAAGCTCGAAAAATCCTACGAGAGCGGAAAACCCCTTGTCGTGAAGCTTGGCGCAGATCCGACTCGTCCGGATCTGCATCTGGGGCACGCGGTTGTCATCAACAAGCTCAAGCAGTTTCAGGAGTTTGGTCATAGCGTTCGTTTTTTGATTGGCGATTTCACCGGTATGATCGGCGATCCGTCGGGAAAAAATGAAGCGCGTCCGCCTTTGACTCGCGAAGAAGTGCAGGCGAATTCGAAGACCTACGAAAAGCAGATTTTCAAGATTCTGAACCCGGAGCAGACGCAGATCGTTCACAACTCGGCTTGGCTCGATAAGCTGACGCCCGCGGATTTTATCAAGATCGCGTCGCAGTACACGGTGGCGCGCATGCTTGAGCGCGATGATTTCTCAAAACGCTACAAGGGCGGAACGGCGATCGCGATTCATGAGTTTTTATATCCGTTGATGCAAGGATACGATTCGGTCGCGCTGAAGTCGGATGTCGAGTTGGGCGGTACCGATCAGCTTTTTAATTTGCTCGTCGGCCGCGATCTTCAGAAGTCTTATAATCAAGCGCCGCAGATCGTGATGACGACACCGCTTCTCGAAGGTCTTGATGGCGTGAACAAAATGTCGAAGTCGCTTGATAACTACATCGGTGTCGAAGACAGCCCTCGCGATATGTTCGGCAAAACGATGCGCGTATCCGATCAACTGATGCTTCGTTACTACGAGCTCGTGACGGATGTCCCATTGGCTGAAATCGAGAAGATGCGCCAGGCGATGACGGCCGGAAGCGTGAATCCCCGTGAGTTCAAAGTGCGTTTGGCGAAAACCATTGTGACGCGCTTTCATGGCGAAGCTGCGGGTGTCGCGGCTGTCGAAGAGTTTGACCGCATTTTTGTGAATAAAGGCGTGCCGGATGATATGCCCGAGGTCACAATCGCCCTTGGACGAATCTCGGGAGAGCAGGATATCGCGGCGCTCTTAAAAGAGCTCGGCGTGTCGGCTTCGACCTCGGAGGCTCGTCGGTTGATTGAGGGCGGAGGGCTTGAGATTGGCGGCGAAAAGGTGCGTGCGTTGAAGGCGGATCTTGCGGCGACACTGGGTTTGAAGTCCGGTCGTGAGACAGTTTTAAAAGCTGGCAAAAAAAAATTCCTCAAACTCAAGGTGACATGACGTGAAAGTGAAGTTCATTCCACAAAATGTCGAGTTTGAAGCGAAGCCTGGTCAGAGCGTCATGCATCTTGCGGAGGATCACGGGATTTACGTGAAGTCCGTATGTCGGGGTGTGCCGTCGTGCGCGGAATGTCGCGTGAAGATCGTCGAAGGTGAGAACAACGTGTTTCCTCCGGCGGCGAATGAGTTGTCGCTTATTGGTTCGGGTTGGTTTATCGACCGTCGGCGACTTGCGTGTCAGTTGCAGTGCATGGGGAATGTCACGGTCGATATGTCGGAGCAGATCGCGAAGCAACAGGGGGTGATCGGCGGTCGTAAGTCGAAGCTTGCGAAGGCGGTCGGCGATCGGGTTGAGGACGAAACGGTTATACGCGATAGCTCCGCGGAACGAGAACGGGAGCGTGGCGGAGGCGGTCGTCATTCGGCCGAAGGCGAAAGTCGTGGCCACTCGAGCGAGAATTCTCGTGATGCTGCGGGTGGAGCCCGAGAGAACACCGGTCCTAAGGGGGGCGGTGGAGGCTCGCGTGGCGGCCGCAGAAGACGCGGCGGCGGGCGTGGCGGTGGTGGCGGCGCTCACGGTGGAGGACCGCAGGGCGGCCCTCACAAGTCCTAACAGGCCGAGCGGACACGCTTTGAGTTTCGGCGTGCCGCTTTAGCGGTTTCACCCTATTCGGCTCATCACATTATTGAGAACGTCGTCCCGCGCGTTCGTGTGGAAACTCGATTTTTTCGAAGTCGTATGGTTTCCGGGGCGAGTCGTCTGCGTTGGCGGGGGCGCGCTTTTCTTTTCGCACCAAAATTTCCGGCAACACGCCTGTTCGTTTGTAGTTCTTGAGGATTTTATTTCTCATGTCCTCGGGGATATTGAGCGACATGATGCGGTCAATAGCGGCTGGATCATGAGCGCTGGCCTCGTTCACGATGGCGATAGCTTCACGACCGTCTTGCGTGGGGCTGACGTCGATGACCTTCTTGCCTTTCTCGATATTCGAAACATGGCCTTTTTGATCGGTTGGTTTTTTCAGAATCGCTTCGCGGTTTGCGCGTACGTTCACAAACGACCCATCGTGTGTCGACGCGGACACGGTCTCCTGCTGGGCGCGCGCATAGGCGATATTGAGTGGAAGATCTGGGTACTGATGACGAAGCTTCATGGCTTCAAGCGAGCTCGTGACGTGGGCCATGCCACCATGCTTCTCGAGCTTTTGATCGACTGTGAGCAGTGAAACCGCGAGGCTGGCAAAACACAGCGAAAAAAGAAGTAGAGCCCTCTTTAGAAACTTCATTTTGCTCCTCTGGTCGTTCTTTCGGGCCGCTCTCTCTTTTTAAAGAGGTCTGCGACGGGGCGTCGAAGAACATTTGTTCAGTACGGCCTGTTGATCTGCAAATCCTATCGGACGGGAGCTGAGAAAGATTCAATCGCTTCTCAAGATGAGTCATGAGTGGCATAACGTGTTTAACGATAAAGAGGGCAATATGAAGAAACTGGTTATTCTTCGACATGGCGAGAGCGTTTGGAACAAAGAGAATCGTTTTACGGGCTGGAAAGATGTAGAGCTTTCGGAGCTTGGCAAGGCGGAGGCTTTGAGAGCCGGCCGCGTTCTGCGGGAGTCGGGCCTACAGTTTGATGTGGCCTTCACTTCGCGCTTGAAGCGAGCCATTCACACGCTGGAAACAGTTCTTTCGGAACTTGATATGTCATGGATTCCCGTCGAGAAATCGTGGCGTCTCAACGAGAGACATTATGGGGCTCTGACCGGACTGAACAAATCTGAAACGGCCGAAAAGCACGGCGAGGAGCAGGTTAAAATTTGGCGTCGAAGCTATTCGACACCGCCTCCTCCGATGG
>JAVFAU010000267.1:0-3826 GCA_034002335.1 Bdellovibrionales bacterium
TGATGAGTTCGCGCAGGTAATGGCGCGCGAAGTGAGAGAACGGTCACTTCAAAGCCTTGTTGCTGAGAAGGCGGGTGCACCAGAAGCAAAAGACTCTGGTAAACCAGGTTCGTCGCAAAACAACCAGGAGGTTCGCCATTAACGCAGATGGTTTCGGCCGTCCCCCAGGGGGCGGATCAGGACAAGGTTCCGGACAGGGTCCACGACCTATTCGTCCGATTACTCCCGCATCGTCGCCGATTCGCCCAGTAGGCTCGGCTCCACAAACGGGAGGATCTTCGCCAATTACGCCTGTTCAACCAGGTGCTCCTCGCCCCTCGGGTCCTAGACCCGGTGGTCCTGGAGGAGGTCCGCGCCCAGGTGGGTTCGGTGGTGGCAGTGGCGGAGGTAGCGGAGGTGGACGACCTCAGTTTGATCGCGGTCCTCGCGGACGCGGTGGTCCTGGTATTCAAAAAGATGGTCCCCGGGTTAATCGCGACATTCGAGCTCCAGAAGTTCGCGTGATCGATGATGACGGAACGATGCTTGGTATTTTCCCTCCGTTTGAAGCTCTGAAGATGGCGGAGGCGAAGAGCCTCGATTTGATCGAAGTCGCTCCCAACGCGAAGCCGCCGACTTGTAAGATCGCGGATTACGGCAAGTACAAGTACGAGATGAAGAAGAAGGAACACGAAGCTCGTAAGAACCAGACGGTTATTACGATCAAAGAAATCCAGCTTCGTCCGCGTACGGATCAGCACGATCTTGATGTGAAGATGCGTTCGGCTCGTAGCTTCTTGCTTGATGGCGACAAGGTGAAGGTGAACTTGCGGTTTTACGGTCGCGAGATGGCTCACCAAGAGTTGGGCATGGGGCTTTTGCAGAAAGTGATCGCGGCTCTTAGCGATCTTGCTGCGGTTGAAGCCGCGCCGAAGATGGAAGGAAAGCAGCTCTTTGTTCTGCTTGCTCCGGACCCGGCGAAGATCAAGGAGTATGAAAAGAAAAAGGCCACGGAGCCTTCTTCGGACGCTCCCGCGAAAGACAGCGAAAAAGAATAGTTTCAATCCGTCGAAGCGATCACTGTCGCGGACTCTGATCGAATGAAAAAAGGGACTTCGGTCCCTTTTTTTATGCGCTCAGTTTGCGCTTAGTTTGTAGTGGCATCTCGGGAGCCGAACTTAATGATTCGCGTTTTACCTTCGCCGATGTCTTGAACTGTATCGAGACCGGGAACGACATAACGGCTCGTGCACATTTGCCCTTGTAGAAGAGATGCGCTCAGCGACGAGGCCGCTCCAATCGATAAAAACTGAGTTTCCGCAAGACGAGCATCGTCTTGGCAAACGGTATGCTGATCTTCTTGGTTGATCCAGTACCGCGTGTTTTGGCGGCGGGAAGTAAAGCGGAGGTCTTCTTTCGCGGACCACATGAGATAATGGCAACGGTAGTAGACAGGTTGTCCAATTGCTTTGGAGTATTCGATGGCCGGCGGTTGAAGCCGAATGGAGCCGGTTGGGACGCCCAGACCGAATTGAGCGACGTGAACTTGGCGTTCGAGTTTCGCTGTCTGAAGCGAGCAGTTTGCGCCCATCTCGTTTTCGGTTCCCGAGAAAGTCATTCGTACGACCTTCTTGGATTGCGGCATTACCAGGCAGTCTTTTTCGTAGCTATTCATGCACTCGTAGTCGTCACTATAGCTAATGTGGGCATGGGCTCTGTGAGAAAGGAAAGTGAGAGTGCCGACCATCAGGACAGTGCTGAAAAAAGCACCGGTCAGGAGGCGTAAAGGGAGGCATAAATGGGCGTTGGGATGAGCCATGGATACTCCTTTATGTTTCTGTTCATGTTTGGAGGCGTTGGCGAAACTGGTGTGCAAGTTCAGGGCTCGTTGAATGCGCCATGTCGTTTGCCGGGAGGGCGGATGTTTTGAAAAAAGTACCAAGCTTAATTTGGTAGCTTATTCCAGAGGATTCTTGAGTCGACGCTTGTCAATACGCGAAACTTCCTGTTAAAACGCTAGCTTCGCTCTGTCCCAGGCTCAAAAGCGATCGACGTTGTGTCGACCGCCTGGTCGGAGAACCTGATCAGTGAACCTGATTGGAAAGAGGATCAAATGGCTAAAGGGTCAAAAACCCATTCGGGCGCTAAAAAGCGTCTGTTTAAGCTTGCTTCAGGAAAAGTGAAGCGTCGTAAGGCTGGTCGTCGTCACTTGTTGAGCCCGCATTCTTCTAAGGGAATGCGCCAACTTCGCGCGACTGGATATGTTCATTCTGCAAACATGAATCAGACAAAACGTCTGTTGAACTTCTAAGGAGAGTCGCATGGCACGCGTAAAACGGGGCGTTGCGGCTAAGAAACGTCGCAAAAAATTCTTCCAGCGCGCTGAAGGTTATTATTCTTCAGGCAGCCGCTGTTACATTCACGTACGTGAGAAAACAGATCGTGGTCTTGCGTTCGCATATCGCGATCGTAAGGTAAAAAAGCGCGAGTTCCGCGCTCTTTGGATTCAACGTATCAATGCGGCGGCTCGCCTCAACGGTACAACATATTCGAAGTTGATGAGCGCGATCTTGAAGTCAGGCCTTGAGCTTGATCGCAAGGTTCTTGCGGACATCGCGGTTCGCGATGCTGCAGGTTTCGCGGCAATCGTTTCTCAGGTCGGAGCACGCGCTTAAGAGCTTGTGGATCGGATTTGAGCCTGTCCGTTGCGGGATAATCTCGCGATCGTGACACCGGTGACGGAAACAAACCGGTAACGAAAATAAAAAGAGCGGCCCAAGGGTCGCTCTTTTTATTTGTGGCCATTTGGACTGTGGTTGTAAGTTTTCGAAACTCATAGCTTTCTTATGAAGACCGGAGCGGCGTGGCGTGATAGAGTGCGCCAGGAGTATGGACCAAGAATCGACACATCAATTTGAGGCGCGCAAGTCTGATCATATTCGTGCGTCGATGGACCCGAGGTCCCAATCTTTAGGGACGGGATTTGATCGTCTCCATTTTGCTCATGAAGCTTTGCCGGAGATCGATTTTTCTGATGTCAGCATCGCGACCAGCATTTTTCCAAACGCTTTTCTGAATTCTGAAACCGAGTCCGCGCCCTTTTTCGCGAGTTCGATGACCGCTGGTCATTCGGGATCGGTGGCGTTGAACGAACGCCTTGCGCGCGCTTGCGAGGCCAAGCAGTGGATTATGGGTGTCGGTTCTCAGCGGCGCGAACTCGGAGACGTTTCGGCCGCCAGAGAGTGGAGTGAGATCCGCAAGTCGTGCCGAAAGGTGCGGCTGATGGGGAACCTCGGTTTGAGTCAGTTGATCGAAGTGATGCGAGAGGACTCGTCGGCTGTGCAGCGTCTTGTCGACTCGCTTCAGGCCGAAGCTATGATTGTGCATTTGAACCCTCTTCAAGAGGCTGTGCAGCCTGAGGGAACGCCTCGGTTTCGCGGCGGGCTGGCTGCGATTGAAGCATTGGTGCGGGCACTCGGGCGCACGCCTGTGATCGTGAAAGAGACAGGGTGTGGAATTTCAGCTGTGACAGCGAAGCGTCTGCTTGAAGCTGGTGTTGCCGTGATCGATGTTGCGGGCCGTGGTGGAACTCACTGGGGGCGTATCGAAGGACTTCGCATGGGTGCTTGGGCCGAAGGGTTCAAGGATACCTCCGAGCAAGCCGTGAAGCGCGAGACTTCGCAAACGATGAAGGACTGGGGATTGTCGACAGTCGAGTCGCTTCGGCAGGTTGTCGGGGTTTCAAAGGTTGCGCAGACCGGTGGTCCCGTCGTTTGGGCCTCGGGTGGAATTCGTTCGGGGCTTGATGCGGCCAAGGCGCTTTATCTTGGGGCTCGAGCCGTGGGTG
>JAVFAU010000268.1:0-3825 GCA_034002335.1 Bdellovibrionales bacterium
ACTCCGGCGCGCGCGGTTCACGCCAAGGGCGGCTTGAACACGCCGTATTGAGGCTTAGAAGGAGAACGACTGCTGAGACGAATCCGACTTTTTCCATGGAAACCTATCCGCAACTCGACGGTAACTAAGTTTCATCGCATAGAGATTCGCGGCCGAAGAAATAAACCAGATCTCGTTCTGATCCCGATCAAGCGCCGGTGTCGAAAGCAGGCCGTTGCCAGATTGATATTGCGCCAGAGTTCGAAGGGAACCGAGATCGAGAACACGAAGCGCGCCTTCTGACTCGCCGAAGATAAGAAGATTCTTATGGACGACAGGCTGGGTCGCGATACCTGACGAGAGCTTGTGTGTACGAAGTTCTTTGCCGGTGGCTTCGTCAAGCTCCACGATGCGGCCATCCGCTGTCGAGAAATAGAGACGATCCGCGCTTGCACCCGATCCGACCGTGACTGGTAGATAGCCGCCAAGTTCCGCTTGCCAGAGAATCTCACCTGTTTCGAGTTTGAGAGCCGCCAAAACGCCGTCGTAGCTCGCGGTGTAAACTCGGCCGCGATTCACGACAGCTGTCGAGTCGACATCGCGAAAGCGGTTCCCACGGCCAAGTTTGCGCTCCCATTTAATGCTTCCATCCCGTTTTTTGAGCGCGACAAGTGAGCCGTCGCTGAAGCCGACAAGAAGAAGATCGCCCGCGACAACTGGGCGAGTCGTTGAGCGCACCGAGAGATTGCCTGTTACGAGTCGATTGTAGGTCCAGAGGAGTTTTCCCGTTCCCGCTTCGAGCCCGTAAATGACATCGGCCCCCGTTTGAGCAAAGAGCACGCCGCTATCAAGTGTTGGAGCCGATAGGAGCTCCGCTCGAACAGGCACGGTCCAGTTCACCGCTCCTGTCGAGAGGCTTGCCGATCGCAGAAGCCCATCGCCGGCTCCGAAGTAAAGATTGTCGCCAGAAAGCGCGACGCCGCCTTCGACGCCGTTTTCGATGGGAAGACGCCAGAGTTCATGACCAGATTTGCGGTCGTATTTAATAAGGCCGTCAATCGAGTTGCCTTGAATGACAAAATCATTGGCTATAACAGGCGTCATTCGGTTGAGTTGACGATAGCCGAACTGCTGACGCTCAGGAGTGTGACGAACAAACACCGGCTCGAGCACGAGTTCGCGCCCCGCCGACTGGTTCAGGCGTTCGCGCACGGACGAACAGCCGGATACGATAATAAGAGCCATAGTCGCGAGCGTAAGGATCACGACAGGATGTGCATTTAACCGCGCGAGTGAAGACATTCGCTTCTTCATTAAGAGCCAAGCTCCAGGGCACGCATCAGCGAACGCGCCGTTTTTGCCGCTTGTGATTGTTCGCTCTCGCTCGAAGCTTTGCGATACATCTCAAGGGCTTTTGCCTTGTCGCCTGATTTTTCAAAGCAAAGCCCAGCTCTCAGAGCGGCTTCTCCATGAAGAAACGCGAGGGGCTTGGCCGAAAGAACCTGCTCCCAAGACTTAAGAGCTTCGTCGCACTTCCCGGCCGCGGCGAAGGCGTTTCCAGACGCCATACGTGCGAGTCCGCCGATGAGGCTTGATGCCTTTGTCGCTTCGACAGTCGAGTGAAGCATGGCCGAGGCTTTGTCTGCCTGTTCGTACTGAATACGAGTTTCCGCGGCGAAAAGTGCCGCTTGTGTTCCCGCTGCAGTTCCTTTTTTATCGTTCGCGAACGTTTCCATTTCATCGATCAAAGTGCCGTAGTCTTTTGAAAGATCGCCGGAAGCTCGAACGGCGGCGCCTTCTTTTAGAAGCTCATCAATGTTCTGTCCGGTGATTCCCGCGATGCGGGCTTGGTCGAATTTCGCGCGCTTTTCTGTGTATTGCTTTTCAAGGGGGTAAAAGGCTTCTTGCGCTGACTTTTCCGCGCGAGCCTTCACGTACCCAACCGTAACGTATCCAAGCCCACCGACGATACCAGCCGCCAAAATGCCTGCGATAACAAACTTGTACTGATCAAGAAACCCGACAAGGTCGAATGTGTTTGATGATCCTGTTGGCAGCGTTTTCGAGAAAGACGAGGTGGACGATGGTTGCGATGAAGATGGTGATGACATGATATTCCCCGTTCCAGTTAGCCCTGTTCTCAGGCGTCAGGCAGTGAGCCATAGGACAAAGGCTCACTGCCGCGGTACCATTCTGTCAAGAGCCATTCTGTGAATGGAAGAATGGATACCTGGCTGTGAGCCCTGATGAAGCGCCCGGTCAATTAGCGATTCTTCATCTCTTTCAACGTTGAGAACGGACGCTGTGAGATGCCTTGGTGAGTTTGTTTCAACTTTCCAAGTGTCGCAATACGCTCTTCTGCGAGGCGATCTGCCGCTGTGTGCGTGCCGATACCATCGCGCTTCGCGATTGCAAAAACTTTCATCAAATTATCGTACACCTGAACTGTTTTATCGAGAGCGCGATCCGGGCTGTAGCCTTCGAGCTCAACGAAGACGTTCATCACGCCACCGGCATTTGTCACGTAGTCGGGAGCGTAGAGAATGCCGAGTTCGCGTAGATGATCGCCGTGGCGAGCTTCCGCAAGCTGGTTGTTCGCGGCACCGCAAACGACTTTGGTTTGAAGCTTCTGGATTGTTTGATCGTTGATGACGGCGCCCATCGCGCATGGTGCGAAGACATCGCAATCCGCAAAAACGATCTGATCTGGGCCAACAGATTTGCAGTTGAAGCGGTCCGCGACCTTTTTCACCTTATCCATATCGATATCGGCGACTGTGATCTCCGCACCTTCCGCAGCAAGGTACTCAACCAAATGGAAACCGACGTTTCCAAGACCTTGAACGGCAACGCGGATGCCTTTAAGCGAATCGGCGCCAAGTTTTTCTTTTACAGCCGCCTTCATGCCCATCAATGTGCCATGAGCCGTGTACGGGCTCGGATCGCCGGAACCGCCGAATGCTTTCGGAATTCCCGTGACCCAAGGTGTTTCCATAAAGACGTATTCCATTTCGCGAACCGTTGTTCCCACGTCTTCAGCCGTGATGTAGCGACCGCCAAGGGAATTCACGAAACGACCGAAAGCTCGAAAGAGGCCTTCTGTTTTCTGTGTTTTCGGATCGCCGATGATGACGGCTTTACCGCCGCCAAGATTTAATCCGGCAGCTGACGCTTTGTAGGTCATCCCTTTTGAAAGACGAAGAACATCAACCAGTGCTTCTTCTTCTGATTTGTAGTTCCACATGCGGGTTCCGCCGAGAGCTGGGCCGAGTGTCGTGTCGTGAATCGCAATGATCGCTTTTAGACCGACATCTTTGTTATGGCAGAAAACAACCTGCTCGTGACCACCGTGTTGCTCGACAAGTTCGAATGTACCCTTGAATCCGCTCATGACTAATCATCCCCTGGAAGTTTTAATTCGTGGCCAGGAGACTAATGGTTATGCGGACCGTCATCAACTGAAGATCCGGTGAGGAGTGCTTTTACTTCAACCGACGAAGCTTATCGGCGCGCTGTGACATACGCGCCGTTTTAAGGGCCGACAGAAGCAGCACTGACGCCGATTTGTTTTGCTTCAACAGAGAGATTTGTCGAAGACGTGCCAGAGATTCTCACTTGGCCGGGCGTATTCCACTTAAAATAGTAGAGCGCTTGATCTTGATGAGCGGGTAGCGAAAGTGTCGTCTGGTGATCGACTTCTTCGCAAGTCTCGGAATTATAAAATCCACGAGTCGAATAGGTCGTGTTCTGGTTGTAGATCGGCGTTACGGTTTGTGCAAGCGCACTTGGTGTAACCTCATCGGCACTGTTTACTGGCACACGGCGAACAGGAACGCTCGCGCCTTC
>JAVFAU010000269.1:0-3823 GCA_034002335.1 Bdellovibrionales bacterium
ACCGCGCCAACGAAAGCAAGAAGTTGGTTGCTCTTGGTGATTTGCGCTCAGGTTTTATTTTTTGGATGTTGGATAACGGCCATCGTGCTTGAGAAAAAGTGGATCGGAACGATGGGGCTTTTGACCTGGATCGCCTCGTACTCGGTTGTGGTTCGCCGAGTGGATCTCTTTGCCGCCTATCCGCGTGCGATGTCTTTGGGGCGAAGCCTTCGGGTTCTGCGAGAAGTCTCTTTGATTCTCAAGCGTGTGGCGCATTTGCCGGATGTCGAGTTGAAGGCGTTTGCCGGTGAGCAAAACCCAGCCGCTGTTTTAAAAGAAATCGAGCTTGCGGCAGGGGCCTTGGGCACGAGACAGAACCCGATTCTCGCGTTGCTTATCAATTTCTTTGTTCCATGGGATCTCTATTGGACGATTCGTTTCGATGAAGCTCGTCGAAAAGTCGTGAACTCGCTTCCTTCGTGGTTGAACGCTCTCGCTGAACTCGAAGCATTTGTCGCTTTCGCCGAATGGAACAAAGCGCACGGTAAAGCTCTGCCCGAATTTCACGAAGGCCAAGACGGTACGTTTGTGCAGGCAAAGAAACTTGCGCATCCGTTGCTTTCTCCGAGTCGCCGGGTCGCGAACGATCTTTTGATTAGCAAAAAAGGACGCTGTCATTTGGTCACGGGGTCGAACATGTCAGGGAAAAGTACGTTTCTCCGTTCGATTGGTCTGAACTTGCTTCTCGCGCATGCGGGAGCGAAGGTCGTGGCCGATCAGTTCCGCTTGGTGTTACTGCGTGTTGAATCGTCCATGCGACCGGCGGACTCGCTTTCAGATGGCTTTTCTTCGTTCTATTCGGAGGTTTCGGACCTGGTTGAAATCGTCGGTTTGGCCGAAAACGAAGGCTCTGTTTTCTACATGATCGACGAGATTTTTAGAGGAACAAACAATCGAGAACGTCGTATGGGAGCAGAAGCCGTGATTCGTGCGCTTGCGAAGACGACAGCGATGGGGCTTGTAACGACTCACGATCTTGATCTGGCTTCGCTCGAAGGCGGTGTGGATGGGCTTGAGAATCACCATTTCCGCGATGACGTTACCGATGGCAAAATGACGTTCTCGTATGAGTATCGCCATGGCCCGTGTCCTTCGACGAACGCTTTGAAGGTCATGCGCACGGCGGGTCTGCCTGTTCCTGATTCGGCATTGTAAAATCGTGAGTCTCAAAACGGGTGATGAGCCCTTGGTCGCATCTGTGAATTCTACAAGACTGGAGCTGTTTTGAGTCGACCTCCAGGTGTCTGTTGCGCCCCAATTTCTTAGCTGGGGGCTTTGGCGGGTAGCGGGCCTCGCTGATTTCTTGCCCAGGTTTTGCATACCTAAGGGGATCTGCTTTTTATTCCCTCGGAGGTTTTGGTATGCGGAACGTGCATCGGTGTTTTTTGCCACTTTTCCAGCGATCGGCAGTTTTGGTGGCTGCGATGGCTTTAGTGGCGGTCGGTTGTAGCCGGCTCGATCTTGTCCGCAGTACCCGAGAGTCCGTTTTACCAGGTTCGGAATTGATCACCTTCGAGAGTTACAAGAATCGCGAAATCACGATTCTCGTAACACCCGGAAATCGCAATCCAGACGTCTCTTGGTCGACGCTTTATTCGAACTTTCCATCGCGCGCGAAGGACAAATTCAAAAGCTACGCAAACGATCCAGTCGGGCTCCGTAAAGAGTTGGATGATCGTTACCGCAAAACTCTTCGTTCGATCGCTAAAGATCAAGAGACGCTTCTCGAGCTTCATAAGGCGGCAAAGCTTTACCAGATCGATCCAGTTCTTATTCTCGGAAACGTCGTGGCGGAGCACGTATTCAACGTCGATATCACGGACTCCATTCAAACCTATATCGCGACAAGCTTAGGTTGGGCCGCTAAGTGGGCGCTTAAGTTCAAGTCGACGGATGTGTTGCTCACGGATCTCGTTCGCGAGGCTCCATTTGCGAAATGTGACCAACTTAAACGGACGGCGCATTCAGATTACTGGGATTGCGTGAGTCTTGTTTGGGAGACGACGTATCGCGGACGCCAAGTGAATGGAAGACAGCACGTGGCCAATGGACTGCGTATGGCATTCTTTGATCCGCGTGGCATTGGTATGACGTACGGTCTTGGTCAGCTTGATCCGTTGCGTGCCCTGATGGTCACCGATCGCGTGAATCGCGTCAGCGGCTTGCGTATGGTTTCGGTTGAGAGCCCGGAAGAAATTTACCAAGACATCATTGATCCGCGTACGGCTGTTCATTACGTGGCGGCAAACATCGTCTTGTCGGTCGAGATCTACATTCGACATGCGAACTTCGATATTTCTCACAATCCTGGCGTCGTCTCGACACTCTATAATCTGGGCCGCGAAAAAGAGTTTGCGGCGAGCCGTTACAGAGAAAATATCAAGCTTATGGAAGCCGGGTTTCCCGTGTCTCTCCCGCAGGAGAGCTACTATGGCTTTTTCATAAACGAAAAAGAAATGCACCTGCGAGAGTTCTTGCGTACGGGAAGTTATTAAGAGCGACCCTTTTGCCTGCGAGAAGCATGAGAGGCGAGCTCTTCTTTTAGCTTCTTGTACGACTTAAAACGATCATGACTGATAGTCTGATCTTCGAGGGCTGTGCGAACCGCACAGCCTTTTTCATTTTCATGGCGGCAGTTCGTGAATTTGCATTGAAGAGCCAGGTCTTCGATATCTGAAAACTCGTCTTCGACTCGAACAGATTCGTCCGCGAGCTGAAGTTCGCGAATTCCGGGCGTGTCGATAATAACACCGCCATTCGGTATCAAGAAACTGTGGCGACCTGTCGTCGTGTGGCGGCCCTTGTCGTCGTCAATGCGGGCTTCGCCGATCAGTTGAATGTCTGAATTTAACAGTGCGTTCACGAGCGATGATTTTCCGACTCCGGAGGACCCAAGGAAAACGGCGGTTTCAGACGGGCCGATAAGTCGGCGTAAGTCAGATAAGCCGTCCCCGTTTTGTACGGATGTCGTCACGATCTCGATTTCGCCGAGGCGCTCTTCGAGCAGTGATTCCGCGTCTGCGGCGTTAAGCGCGCCGAGGTCGGATTTCGTAAAGATCAGTGCGACTTTGGCGCCGGAATCCCGGGCGGCGACTAAAAAGCGTTCGATTTTTCGCGGATTGAAATCGGCGTTCAAACTTGTTGTGACAAACACCCAATCGACATTGGCCGCGAGAATTTGAATTTGCGTTCCCTCTCCGGCCGCCTTTCTTTTTAGGCAAGTGGTGCGCGGCAGGACGGCTTGAATTAAACCCGAGGCATCTAAAAGGACCCAATCACCAACGGCAGGTTGAACTTTCGAATGCTTGCGAAGGCGGCCTTTGATTTCAGCGCGGGCGGCGCCTTGCGAGGTGATGACTTCCATGTAGTCACGCTGTTCGGCCAAAATACGAGCGGGCGCCAAAGCGACGCCTGTTTGTGCGTGTTCGTCGTTTCGCTTTTGCTCCCAAGCGGAACTCCAGCCCCAGAGTTCCAATATGTTTTCGGGCGAAGAAAGTGAGTTCGTCACGGGTTCATTTCCCCAGGAACCGGGCGATTAGACAAGATGATTTGATGTAAAGAGGGCACCGCGCATTCCACGGAGTAAATACGTGAACCAAGAGACAGCGGTTGATAGCCGCTTTCTTGGAAAAGCCCGATCTCGTATTCGGTGAACCCGCCTTCTGGGCCGATGGCGACGGGAATCTTCGGGTCGTGGAGGGCCCCGGGGATAGGCGCGATCGGTTTTGAGATGGCCTGTTGTAGGTGCGACGAGGGGTGAGCCACGTAGCCGGATGTGTGTATC
>JAVFAU010000270.1:0-3803 GCA_034002335.1 Bdellovibrionales bacterium
GACATTCGGCGCCGTATTTTGCTGGCTTTTGAGCGCGCCGAAATGGAAACAGACCCAGACAAGCAGAAGGCTCTTCTTTCGTTTGTCGTCGTAGGCGGCGGACCTACGGGGGTGGAAATCGCCGGAGCCATTGCCGAGATCAGTCGTTTTACGCTTGAACGAGATTTTCGCCGTATCGATCCGTCTCGCACGCGTGTGATTTTGATCGAAGCTGGCGGACGTTTATTGGCGAGTTTTCATGAGTCTCTCTCGCGCGAGGCGACGCGCGACCTGGAAAAAATGGGCGTGCAGATTTGGACATCGACCCGAGTCTCCGAAGTCACGGGCGATGGCGTGCGGCTTGGCCAAGAGTTCGTTGCCGCGAAGACCGTGATTTGGGCTGCGGGCGTACAGCCGTCGCCGTTGGGAAAGAAAATCGCCGATGCGATGGGTGGAGAAGTGGATCGCCAGGGGCGCGTGAAGGTCGATAAGACTTTGCGGGTCACGCCATCGCCGGCCGCCTCTCCTCGCGATCAAGTTCCTGTTTTCGTGTTGGGCGATTTGGCGCACGCTCTTGATAAGAATGGTAAACCGCTGCCGGGGCTTGCGCCGGTCGCGATGCAGGCGGGACGCTACGCGGGTCACGCGATCGGACGCCTTGCACGCGGCGAAATCATCGAGCCGTTCAAATATGTCGACAAGGGACAGATGGCTACGATCGGCCGTCGTCGTGCGATCGTTGAAACCGGGGGGATTCGATTCTCCGGTTACTTCGCATGGATCACATGGCTCTTCGTGCACATTTACTATTTGATCGGCTTTAAAAACCGCATGCTTGTGTTCTTCCAATGGGCGTGGGCGTATCTGACGTTCCGTCGCGGTGCCCGTTTGATCCAAGAAAAACCAGGCGGCACGCTCGACACCTAAAGGTGGGTTGGGCCCCGGCCGTAACGTCGTATTAGAACTTGGCAAGGAACAACATCGGATCTTTTTCGAATGTTTCGTAGTCGTCGGTTGTGATCGTGACGAGTCGCGCTTCTGGAAAGAGCGATTTAAACTTATCCATTCCTTTATTTGTCCGTTTGCGGCCGCTTTTGACTTCGATCGCCCAGATTTTTCGTCCACGCTTGAGAACGAAATCGACTTCGTGTTGACCTTCTCGCCAGTAGTAGAGGTCTTCGCCGGTTCGAACAAGTTGTGAGCCGATAAGGAGTTCGAAGGCGCGTCCTCGTTCTTCGGATGAATACGAGTCGCGAATCGCGAGTTGGTAAAGACAGGGGGCGAGAGGGAGAATTTTGGGCGATGAGGATTTGGTTTTGATTTTTTTATTCGAGAACTTCTCAAGAGCCCGCAAAAGAAAGGCCCCCTCATACAGGCGAATATAGTTTTTTATGAGTTCGACGTTGCCTCTGTCTTGAATTTGTCCGAGGAGCTTTGTGTAGGAGATTTCTTGTGCGGGGTAGCTAATGAGAATCTCAAACGCCTGTCGAAAGAGTGCCGGGCTTTTGACGTTCTGATATTGAAGAATGTCTTTTTCTACGACGGTTTCAATGATGGAGTGACGAACGTATTCCGCCCAAGAGTTCGTGTTCTCTGAGGAATGGGGGGAGGCTGTTTTTTTTGGAAGAACGGGATAGGACCCAGGGTAGCCGCCGAAATGTAGAAAGCCTTCGAAGTCGAGATTGTAGCCGATACGGGATTCGTGCAAGTTCCAATGGTGGGCGCGAATCTGCTGAAAGCGGCCCGTGAGGCTTTCCGTCAATCCTTTTTGAATATCAAGTGAGCTCGAACCGAGTAAGACACAGCGGACCTTTTTTCCTGAGCGACGATTTTCATCGAAGAGGGCTTTGATCGCTTCGGCCCAGTTTTCGATCTTTTGAATTTCGTCGATAAAGAGGATGTGTTTTTTTGAAGTGGCGATGCGCCACTGTTCCCGAAGCCATTGTGTGTCCGAATTAAAAACTTTGTCGGCGCTGACATAGTGCGATTCGTTTTTATAGCGTCTTTTTATGAGGTCCAGAACGGATGTTGTTTTTCCGACTTGGCGGGGACCGATCAAGACCTGGATAAGGCCGTTGCCGCTGTCGATCCCCATCTCTAACATATTGATATAGCTAAGTTTTACGAGTTTTCCCATTTTTGATAGCATAATCTACTATTTTTGATAGATCAATCTATTAAACCTAAGGCTGGGCCCCGGCCGTAACGTCGTATCTTCGATCTTTGCGCGCTCCTGCGCGGAAAGCAGTGCAGGGTGGGTTGGGCCCCACCCGTAACGTCATATTAGATCCGGAACTTCGCGGCTTCGAGTTTTTCCCATAGACCTGGCGGCACGATTTCGGAGCCGATCAGATACACGGGTTGTTCGGTTGGAGTTCCCGGCCGCTTTTCGTGGACTTTACTGGGAACTTGGCCGCGGCCATTGAAGTGTTCGATGTAATGGCGCCTGATTGCGAGTGAGTTGCTGATGATGAGCTTTGATTGAGACGTTTCGTCGCGCTCACGCTTTGAGGCGTTGCGTTTTCCGGTTTGTATCAGGTTTGCGTGCTCAAATGGGCTGAGTACTCGTACGCCGCCGCGCGCGGCCCCGCCGCCGACGATGGTGAGATCTTGCCAGCCAAGATGGCGCAGATGGCGATATTTTTTTCGACCCGGTTCTCGGCATGTGAGCAGCAAATCGAGTTCGTCTTTTTCAAAGTGTTCTTCGAGTTCGCTCAAGTCGTAAACGTTGAGCTCGATGACCGGAATTTTGGTTTCTTCAAGAAGCTCGCGCGTGATTTCGATCGCCAAAGGCACGAGGCCTTCGAGTGTTCCGACGCTTAAGTGTTGAATCTGATCATCGCCTTGAATTTCTTGAAGACCCGCGAGCAGTTTTCGGGAGTTGCGAAAGTAAACATCCGCCACATTGTAAGCGACGGGGGTCCATCCGGATTTGCGACGAGCCGTGCGGTCCAAGAGAACGACGCCGAGTTCTTCTTCGAGTTTCGCGATGAGGCGAGAGAGCTGAGGCTGACTGAGGCCGATGTGATTGGCCGCGGCCGAAAGATTTTTATGATGTATCGCTTTGCCAAGAACGGACAATGGCCAGTGTAGATGATCCATGAGTGGGCCCCTCCCCTCTGTTTCAGGGAGCCTTCTGCTATGTGGGGCGGTACCTGTCAATATTCGCGTAAGGAATAATGAGTTGCGCCTTATGTATTTCGAGTCTGCGGTCGAATTGACTAGGGTTACGCGTCAAGGGGAGGGGAAATATGACCAAGCGGAGCATTCTTGTGAGTCTATTGGTTTTGTTTTTTGCGACGGTAAACACGGTGTTAGCTCAGGCATCACCTAAAGCCGTTTCTCCCGTTTTTGATTTGGTTCTCTGTGAAGGGCTTGATGGCGATGTGCGTATCGAGATCCTCTTTGAATCTTATCCTGATGAAAACGAACAAGAGGGTTCCTTTCAAGCGCTCGCGATGCGCGTGTCTGATCCGAATGTTTCTTCGCGCCGCTCGGAAGTCGCTCTCTTTGAGCTCGCGGATGGGCTTTTGAGTACGACGGGAAGCACGATGGACGCGGCGGTGGTCGGTTATATCGATCCTTTGAACCCCAAAACGGGTCGAGGCGGTGAACGTATCGGTGGAACGGTCTTGCGTGCCCTGCGTTCGATTCAGGTCGTGCTTGATCTCGAGTTCTCCGAATCTCAGAACGAAGAACTTCGCTACGCGGGACAAGTCATTTATTTGAAAAAGTCGGGAGCGGAACTCACGCAAGATCTCGACTGCGTTCGCCAAAGGTGAGATGACATCGGGCCTGATGAAAAAAACGAAATTAGGCTCCCT
>JAVFAU010000271.1:0-3793 GCA_034002335.1 Bdellovibrionales bacterium
GGCGGGAAACTTTCTTCTGTACGGGATTGCGGGTGTGATTTCTTTGACGAGTGCCGCGTTCAAAGGATCGATTGCGATCTGCTATCCGCAAGAAACTTTTTTGAGTTTGATGAGTCATATGCTGGGCGAAACATACACAGCCATCACCAATGACCTTGAGGATGGCGCAGCCGAGCTTTTGAATATCACGTTTGGTCAGGCGAAAGCCGTGCTCAACGAAAAGGGATACAAGATCGATAAAGCCATTCCTACGGTCGTTCGAGGACGGGAGCTGCGTGTTCGTCACGTGGCCTCGCAGCCGACGATGATCGTGCCTTTCGAATCCAGTTCTGGACCTCTGCATATCGAGATTAGTTTAGAAGCGCAAAATATCGCGCGCTAGTGCCGCGATTTAGCAAAAGGGGGCATATATGTTCTGTGCAAACACGCGAGTGTTGATCCTCGATGATATGATGACTATGAGAAAAGTAGTCGCTAAAAACCTGCGCGATGTCGGCTTGAGCGACATTCAAGAGGCCAAGAATGGCAAAGAAGGTTGGGATATCCTCCAAGCTTCGAATCCTCCGATTCAACTTATTATTTCCGATTGGAACATGCCGGAGTGCACGGGAGTGGAGCTTCTTAAGAAGATTCGTTCCGACGCTCGCTATTCGAAACTGCCGTTTCTCTTGTTGACGGCCGAAGCGGAGCCGCACCAAGTAGCGGAAGCCATGTCACACGGCGTGACGGGGTATATCGTGAAACCGTTCACCGGTGAAACTCTCAAGCAGAGGTTGGTACAGGCTCATAAAAAAATAGCGGGGTAATCCGTGGTCGACATAAGTAGTATCGATGTCGTTTTGCTGGCGCCGAGCGAAGACTCGGTTGTCGGCGCGGTTCAGGGTGCTGCTCGGGATTTCGACTATTCCTTCAGGCACCTCAGCACTCTGGATGAACTTCTTGAGAATGGTTTGGATGCGAGCACGATTGTCATCACGGATTTCGGCGGGAAGCAGGATATCTCGGTGTACGAACTCGTGCAGCTCGCGCGCCAGAACAGTCCTCAGGCGTTTTTGTTTCTTCTCGTGGAGAAGGAAGTAACGGGCGATTGCCTTGAGAAGCTCGAGAAACTTGGAGTGAAGGCGGTTTTCCTGAAATCAGAGGCGGCATCAGGAAAACTCGCATTCGCTTTAAGTCAGGTGCTAAAGGCCAACTACGTTCCGATGAAAGGAATCGATTTGATTCCTGAAACGGAGTTGCCGTTCGCCGTGTATCACCTGATGCCGCAGCGACAGAAGTTTCTGATGCTGGTGCGAAAAGGCGCGACGCTTTCGAAAGAACGAGTTGCTCGCTTGATTGAGCGAAACGAGTTCTATGTTCACCGAAATGAGTTTGCAGACTATCGGACTTACGTGGAAGCGACGAGTGACAGGTCGGCAAAGGGACTGGCGAAGAGATGCCGTGTCAACTTTCTCGCCCTGCAAACGGAGTTCACGAACTTGGTTTTCGAAGTCACCAATCGTGTGAATCGCGGTTCGTTTGCCGAAGGCCAGGAGCTTTTGGCCCGATGTCAGAAGCTTTGCGAGGACCTGTTGGCGAATCTCGCCGAGTTTCCCAAAGCGTGGGAAGTCATCAATAGTTCGTCGATTGGTGATTTCGGTTCGCTTGAGAGATCGCCCGCGATTGCGGCGTATGCCGGGATGTTCGTTTTGCGAGGAGTTGAGCAGCGGGGTTTGAACGGCTTGTCGGACCTGATGCTGCTCTCGCTGCTGATCGACATCTCGCTTCTTGATCTCGACTACACGCTGATTAAGAAACGTCGTGAACAACCTGAAAACCTTACTTCTGAAGAGCATAAGCTGCTTGCGGGAGTGCCCGCGCGCAGTCTCGAAAGGCTTTTGCAGAAAAAGCTGGCTATTCCGGAGAGGCTCCGTTCGATCATGATGGGTGTTTACGAGAATGCCGATGGTTCTGGGTATCCGAACGGGCACAACGAGAACAAGATACCGTTCGAATCGCAAGTGATTCGATTGGCCAAGGAGTTTGATCATAGGGGGATGCTAAAGCTTGGCCAAGCAAAGCCGGAGCCGAAGCATGTTCTTGGCGATATCTTGCGTGAGTCTGAATGCGAGGCTCGTCGCATATTCTCCCCGCAAGTGTGCACGGTTATTCGAGACCGCGTGCTCGTCGATGAGGACTTCGCGGCTTAGTGCGGCTTAGTCGCGCAGTACGACACCTTGGCTCAGGTTCGCTTCGACCGTTTCCATTTTTGGAATACGCAGCGCCTGCATGTAGCCAAGGACGAGTGCGAGATTCGTGATTTCCGTTGCGCGATAATCGCTTGCGATGTCGCCGTCGTTGAGAGCCGAGCGGCGCTTTAAAGTTTCGCGCAGCATGCTTTGTGAAAAGCTGCGTTCTTCCGGGCGGACCTGCTTTTGTACGGAGAGGGCGAGTACGCCGCCGATACCGATCCAGCGCGCGTTCTTGCCTGACTTTTTAAAGTAGTCGGGAACATTCTGTTTGGCGTGCTTGAACGAGACGGGAACGGCTTGGTGATATTTGGCGCCAAGAGGGTTGGGCGACGAGACCTCGGCGGGGTCTTTCTTGAGAACCTCTTGAATGACTTTGTTTTTAAAGCTCACCGACGCGAGATCACCCGTGAAGAGTTCGACCTTGCCGTCATGTTTGTTCCACATTTGCATCGACCCGCCTCCGATATCCCAAACGATGACCGGAGCGGTTGAGTTCGAAACAGGTAGGGCCGCCAGGGCGGAAAGAGCGCCGATTTCGGCTTCCTCGGCCTGTGAAATCACACGCACCGGAATTCCGAGCGCATCGCTCAGTTCTTGTACCACGGCTTCGCCATTTTCCGCCTTACGAAATACGGCGGTTGCGACTCCGGAAATCGTGCTCGGGTTGAATTCGCGCATGCGATTTAAAATCGTACGAATTTTCGAGGTCGCCTCTTTTGCGAACGGCGCCGGAATCATGCCGTTGGAGCTTTTGCCCAAAGCCTCGCTGAACTGAACGGGAAGTTGATCTTGAAAAAGAACTTCGACGATGCGGCGTGGAGAGACGCAGACGTCGACGATGGCGACAAGAGCCTTGGTTGAGCCCGAGCCGATATCAAGAGCGCCGCGACGCTTGTGGCAGTCTTGTTCTGTCGCGGAAGTAGGGGAAGAAACGGGCGTGGACGGTGTTGGTGTCGCAGTTTGTGCTTGTTCGACGGGAGCAACGGACGCCGGGCCGCGCACGGTTTCATTGGCCGTTAGATTTTCGCCAGTAAACAGGCCAAATGAAAGACCGAAGAGGAGGAGGGTGAATGCCGATACGAAAAGAATGCGATGAAGCCGGTTCATCCTTTCTATCCAATCACCTTTTATCTCAATTTAAAAGAGTCATGCGGTCGAGGTTGAAAAATCTAAAGCGCTGAGTGGACCGGACTTGATCGGGTTGACGCCGGTCGTACAGCCTTGCGACGGCGGAAAGGTTAGAGTTTGGACTCTTGGCTTTTCGCGATCTTCCAAAGTTCTTCGAGTTCGTCTTGTGAACGGGACTCCCAATTGCGACCGTCGCTGCCGGCTTTTTCCTTCTCGATCTCTTGAAGAAGGCCAAAGCGACGTTCGAAACGGGCGTTGGCCTCGCGCAGGCATTGTTCAGGGTCAAAGCCGCGGTGGCGCGCGAGTTGAGCTAGCGAGAACAGTGCATCTCCGATTTCGCTGGCGACAGGATCGCGCAGGATGCCGGTTTCTGGGTGGTCTTTCGGAACGAAGGTTACGGTGCGCGAATCGTTCAAAGCTTCGCGGATTTCGCG
>JAVFAU010000272.1:0-3781 GCA_034002335.1 Bdellovibrionales bacterium
GACCTTTCGATCCGCGTAACTAAAGGCCATCGTGCTCGTGTCGACGGTTGGAATGCGAGCGTGATCGGCGCGGCCGACGATGATCTCTTCAAGAGGGTCCCAATCATTGTGCGAAGAAATGGCGCAGGCTTCGCGCGAGATGGAATCCTTAAAGCGTTCGCAGAGGGCTTCATAGGATTCGCTCATATCTGAAACTCCGTTTCGGTTTTGAAGAGGAGACAGTTTTGAGTTTCAAGCCCTGTGATCTGAAGCGTGAACTTGGGCGCGGTTCCGACATTCGAAGAAAGATGAAAGGCCTGCGGCATAAACGTGACGATGTCGCCACGGCGCCACTTCACGCAAGGCGTATCCTCGACTTGAAAGTAGTGTCCCGAGGTCCAATCTTCGAGGAAGACGACAAAGCGCCAAATACGAGCGCTTTTTGGATCAATGCCTTTGTCTGCGAGTTTGCGTTTCAGCTGATAGAAATGATCCTGGTGCCAAGGAAGGATGTTGCCGGGATCTTGGCGAATCAGACTAACGGTCGTGTCTTCGAGCCCGGATGCTTGCACCATGCGGTGAGCAAACGAGGGGAGCTCGGCTCCGAAGTGTTGGAAGTACTTTGTATTATGCTCGGTGTAATTTCCGAGTTTGGCAAAAGCCTCGGCGCGATCTCTATAGTCGGAATCTTGGCTTTGGGCGCCGTTTGTGACGACATCGATTAAGTTCGTAAAGCCCATCGTGCGTAACTCATGGCTCCAATCGCCGATAAAGCGACCTAGATAGAAAAGATCTGAGCGTCGATCCGCCGCTTTGAAGTTTTCACGGAATTGAGTTCCAAACGGCGTTTGTGCATCTGTCCGTTTCAGATCGAGAACGAGTTCAAGGGAGCTGGGTTCATGAATCATGTTTGGCTCACGCGAGTAAATGTGCTTGCCGATAAATAGAGGACTCCCTATTATAGCCAGGATTATGGCGATTAAGAAAGTGTTTCTGACGGGAGCAAGCGGTTTCATCGGGTCGAATTTGTCGACTCGATTGCAATCTGTTGAGACTCAATTCGCTGCGCAACGATCGCCGCATTCGGAGCGTCCATATCCAGAACGTCCAGATTCAGAATGTCTTAGGTATGAAATAGCGAGTCTTCAGTGCGATTTATTGGATTATGAAAAAATCGTCGCCGAGCTATCTGCGTTTCAGCCGGATATCATCGTGCATTTGGCTGCGCGCACGGAAGTCGAAAAGAGCTTTTATGAGCCCGCGAGTTTTACGCGCGTCAATTTCGAAGGAACCGTGAATCTTGTCGAGGCCGCTCGTCGAGCGTGTCCCAAGCTTGAGTTGTTTTTATTTAGCTCGACGATGGAGACATACGGGTGGCAACCCGCAAGTGACATGGTCTTAGATGGAACTCTCTCGTCAGAAGCTTTGCAGGCGAAGATTCCGGTGTTCGACGAATCGACGCCGCAGAAGCCGAATGCCCCCTATGCGGTGGCGAAGGTCGCGTGTGAACATTATCTTCAATATGCGGAACGATCCTATGGGCTTCCTGTTTGCATTCTACGGCAAACAAATACTTACGGACGCACGGGAACCGATTTCTTTGTCGTCGAGCGAATCATTCAGCAGATGTTGACGGGGAAAACGTGTCACCTTGGATACTCCAAGCCTTGGCGCAACTTCCTGCACATCGATGATCTTCTTGATTGCTACGAGAGTATTCTGTCGCAGACGGCTCGGGCGCGTGGCCAAGTGTTTTGCACGGGGCCTTCAAATGCGCTTTCGATTGAGGCTTTGGCCGCCCAAATCGCCGATATGCTGGAGTGGGACGGCGAGATCATTTGGAATACGAGACCAGAACGCGTGGGCGAGATTTATTTTCTCAACAGCACAGCGGCCCATGCGAAGGACCGCCTTGGGTGGGAGCCAAAGATTACGCTGCAAGAAGGTCTTAAGCGGACCATCATGGAGTGGCGCGCGCTTCGAGCGGAAAGTGCCGAAGCCCACGCGACGCTTTGAGACTTTAAACGGCGACGACTTCGACGATCTCGGGCAGTGCTTCTTTAAGGCGAACTTCGATTCCCATTTTGAGAGTCATGGTCGAGCTCGGGCAGCCTGCACAAGAACCTTGCATGTGAATGTAAACGACTCCGTTTTCATATTTTGCAAACGTGATATCGCCGCCATCTTGAGCAACCATAGGGCGAATCTCGTTGTTCAGAACTGTTTTGATAAGCCGAACGGCATCTGTATCGTCGGCTTGCGGTTGATTGCTGTCGCCAGATTGAGCTTTTGCCCCATTGTTTGTCCCGTTGGAGGCGCTCGCGGCTGGCGGTGGCGTTAAGATCGGAGCGCCTGATTCAAGATGCTCTTCGATCAATCCGGCAAGGGGTTCCGCGATGATATCCCAATCGACCCAGTCTTGTTTGGTCACGGTAATGAAGTCGCGTCCGATGTAGACGCCAGCGGCCCACGGGAACCCGAACAGTTTTTTAGCAAGGGGCGAGAACTGCGCTTCAGTCGCGGACTTGAATTCAACCGGGCGATCCGTGAGCACGATCTCGCCGGTCGAGTCTTTGGATTCAACCGAGAAACGAAAGGTCTGAGGGTTGGGAGTCGCTTCAAAGCGAACCGCTGATTGTGAGGCCGACTGTGTGCTCATAAAAACTCCTTGCGAGGCCGATGGGTCATAGTTTCGGCGGCTGCGAGACTAGCACGTGTTTTCGCCATGCGCCAAAGCTTTTGAAGCTCTGTTAAGTGGGGGTGGGAGTTCTTGATTTCCCTTAACGCGATGGCTAGTTTGGCAGGGTCTTACCTACATAAGAAATCGACACCAAAGACAGAGGAACCTACGTCGAGGAACCCGCGTCGAGGCAATACGAGGAGATCGAAGATGACACCGCGAGTTCGCGAAATTTTGAGCTGGTACGGCTCCGACAACCCAGGCACGCTCACGAACCTTTCCCGCATGTTAAACCATGGTCGTTTGGCGGGTACGGGTAAAATGGTGATTCTTCCTGTCGACCAAGGTTTCGAACATGGGCCAGCGCGCAGTTTTGCGAAAAATGCGGAAGGTTACGATCCGCACTACCACTTTAACCTCGCCATCGAATCGGGCTGTAACGCTTACGCGGCTCCCCTTGGCTTTATCGAAGCCGGCGCGCGCGAGTACGCGGGTGAGATTCCATTGATCTTGAAAATCAACAACAGCGACACGCTTTGGTCGAACAAATCGCCGATTTCCGCGCTGACGTCGGGTATCGACGATGCGCTTCGTTTGGGTTGTGCCGCGATCGGTTTCACGATCTACCCGGGATCGGGCGATCGCAAAACGATGTACGAAGAACTTGCGATGGTGACTCAAGACGCGAAGAAGGCGGGACTTGCCGTTGTCGTTTGGTCTTACCCACGCGGTGAGCAGCTTTCCAAAGCGGGTGAAACGGCTATTGACGTGATCGCTTACGGCGCGCAAATCGCGGCTCAGCTTGGCGCACACGTGATCAAGGTAAAGCCACCAACGGCGCACATCGAGCAAGATGCGGCAAAGAAAGTGTACGAATCGCAGGGGATTCCCGTTGGAACTCTTGCGGAGCGCGTGAAGCATGTGTGTGATTCATCGTTTGGCGGTCGCCGCATCGTGATCTTCTCGGGCGGAGAAGCGAAATCGACAGGCGACCTTCTTGAAGAAGTAAAGGGCCTCGCTCATGGCGGTGCGTTCGGATCGATCATGGGGCGCAACGCGTTCCAACGTCCGAAGGCTGAAGCCGTTGAACTTCTAAAGAACGTTCAAGATATTTTTGCCGGA
>JAVFAU010000273.1:0-3779 GCA_034002335.1 Bdellovibrionales bacterium
CAAACAACAGAAACCGCGCACGATCAGCTCGACCTCGACACCCGCCTGCGAAGCTTCGTACAACGCTCGCACCAAATCACGCTCTTCAAGCGAGTTGCACTTCGCGATAATTCGAGCCGGCTTGCCTGCGCGGGCAAACGCCGTCTCACGCCGAATACGCTGAAGAAGACCGTCTTTCATTTCCGCAGGCGCCACCAAAAGCTTGTGATACGTTCGCTTTAGACTGCGCCCCGTGAGGAAATGAAAAAGCTCGACAACGTCTTCGGTGTACTCCGGCTTTGCCGTGAAATAACCGACATCCGTGTACTGCTTAGCTGTCTGCTTATGGTAGTTGCCGGTTCCGATATGGGCGTAACAACGAACGCCCTCACTTTCTTGCCGAATCACAAGCGCCGTTTTGGCGTGTGTCTTAAGTCCAACCACCCCATAGACAACATGGACTCCGGCGTTCTCGAGCTCCTGAGCCCAATGAATGTTTCGCGCTTCATCAAAACGCGCCTTCAACTCGATCAACACGACGACTTGTTTGCCTTGTTCCGCCGCTCGAATGAGAAGAGGAATGAACGGCGAATCATCGCCCGTTCTGTAAAGAGTCATTTTAAGAGCGAGCACATTCGTGTCATCAATCGCTTGCTTGATGAAACGCTCGACGCTCGCTCCAAAGCTTTCGTAAGGATGATGGACCAAAAGATCGTCTTCGCGAATCACATCAAAAATGCTCGCGCGCTCGTCCATCAGACGAGGCGGCACCAACGGCACCCAAGGCTCATACTTCAAACCAGGTAGAGGCAAATCGAGCAATGGCTTAAGGTCGGAATAATCAAGAGGACCTTCGAGCTCATAGACGTCTTCGGCCGAAAGCTCGAGCTCTTCGATTAAAAAACGAAGCATCCACGGATCAGGCTCCGGTCCATGCTCAAGTCGAACAACCGCGCCGAACCGGCGCTGCTTGAGCTCTTCTGCGACCATCTCAAGAAGGTCTTCGGCATCCTCTTCTTCTCGTTCCACCTCCGCGTTTCGCGTGATCCGAAACGGCATGATGTCGAGAATCTCCATGTCGGGAAAAAGATCCTTCAGACAGTGCTCGATGACGCTGAGAAGAGAAACGAAACGATAACGAACGGTTTCGCCGGCCTCAGAACGAGGCGAAAGCGTAATCCACTGCGGAAAAATTTTCGGTACTTTGATGCGCGCGAAGAGTTTTTCATCTCGCTCAGGGTGCCGCAACGTCACGCCGAGACTGATCGAAAGACTCGAGATAAATGGGAACGGCAAGCCGGGATCGACCGCCAGAGGCGTCAGTACCGGAAACACGTTTTGCCGAAAATACTGAATCGCTTCCGCTCGCTCGCTTGACGACAGCTCTCTCCACTCCAGTAGTTCGACACCATTTTTTTTAAGGTCCGGTAAAAGCGTGCGACGATACGACTCCGCTTGCTTCTTCTGCATCTCAAGCGCCATGGAACGAATCGCCGCCAGCTGCTCAGAAGCGGTCATCCCGCCCGCTTTACGAAGCGATCCAAGCGCGACTTGATGTTTCAAACCGTCCACACGCTTCATGAAAAACTCATCGAGATTGGATGTGAAGATTCCCATAAAACGCACGCGTTCGATTAACGGCGTTCGCTGATCCAACGCTTCGTTCAAAACACGTTTGTTGAATTCGAGCCACGCGACCTCGCGGTTCAAAAACTCATGCGCGGCCGAAATGACCCCGGCCTCACCGTCGAATTGCTCTTCGAAATTCTCGCCACTGCCTTTGCCACGAACGCTACCTCGAAGAGACCCTCGCACCTTCTTCCGCAAAGTTTTCTTGGCGCTATTTTTTGCGCCCGTCTTCGCCCGACTGGATCCGGCCGTCGACTTTTTAGCCGTGGTTTTTTTGGCCGTCGAATTCGCTGCTGCTGCCGGTTTCTTCGCTGATTTGGCCATTTTTTAGAAGCCTCCGTTGCCTTGGCGTGCTCTCTATCGGTTTATAGTCGGTCGTCGGCGGCTGCGCCAACCAATCTCGTATTTTGTTAACTAAGAAGCCTTGAGCCGCGTCCGCGAGATTGCTAATCTTCGAGCACTTCGAGCACGCTTCACAACTCTCACGGCGGTGAAAATGATGACACATAGCCCATCGGCCCCCGAAGGCGGCCCTCAAAACGCCATCGAAAGCGCCGTCGAACCGGTCCCCCTCAACACATGGTGGGGACGCCACCGCGTACCGCCTGACCGGGCCGACCTGTGGAGCATCGGACCACTCGACCTACTCACGGAACGTCGCGAGAACCATTGGCTCTTTCAATGGCGCTACGTTTGGCGCAACCAAGAGCTGAACTCAGCGCTTCGCCGTCTCAATGTCGGCACTGGTTTCGGCTCTGGTTTCGGCACCAGTTTCGGCTCCGGGAGCGCCGGATCGCGACAAACCAGTTCGCTTGTCGCAAATCAGCAAGTACGATCGGCGTTCTCTCGTTATCTTGAGGCAAAGCCCGAGTCCCTTGCAGTCCCGAGCCTGAATCCTAACGAAGATCTGATTTTCTCGCCGCTCATGCCGGACCACGCTCTGATTTTAAACGCCAGGCATCCGTTCACCCTCGCTCCGGGCGAACGGCTTTCGACCGGCTTCATGATCCCGCTGTTCCTTCGGGTTGAACTCGCCGGAAGCCACACGGCCGGCACATCGACTCTCGGCAGAACCGTGTGCGAACTCCCGCTACTACCACTTACCACCACTTGGGTCGGCCCCAACCCCATGCAGGGTGAAATTGCGCTGACATCGAAACAGTGCCTGGCCATCGATCAATGGAAAACCTATCGCCCGCGTCTCGATGCGGCCGCGCTCTCGGTTCACATTCTCAACCAGACGTCGAAAGAGTTCACTGTCGAACGCGTCGCGATTCCATGCGAACAACTCTCGCTACATCACTCGCCGCAAACGGGTTTTTGGTGCGAGAACCTCACGCTCGAAACACGCAACGGCTTTAACGGGATCACCTTCATCACGAAAATCGATCGCACGATGCCCAAAGAAGCCGGCTCGACCAACCTCGTCGCGAAGCCACGACAGGTCTCCGAAGAACCTCGATCATTTCGCGGTCTCGCCGAGTTCCGCCACCTGTTCGGTAAGGAGAAACCCTAATGCTGCAATCCTGGATGAATGAACTCGCAGAGATCATCACGCGCGAACACATCTTCGCCGCTATTCGCGCATGTATCATTCTCGCCATCGGTTTCTTTATCGCGCGACGCGTGCGCTCCGGCATCAGCCGCATGCGCAACGTCGAGCTGCAAAAGCGCCTCTTCATCGAAAAAGTCGCGTTCTACAGTTTGACGATCATGACCGTGACCGCGGCGCTCGACGCTCTCGGTTTTGATTTGAAGGTTCTCTTGGGAGCCGCCGGCATTCTCTCGGTCGCGATCGGTTTTGCATCGCAAACGTCGATGTCGAATTTGATCAGCGGCATCTTTTTGATGATCGACCGACCGTTCGTCATCGGAAACTCCGTGCGCGTCGGCGACGTTCAAGGCGAAGTCGTCGCCGTCGATCTTCTTTCCACCAAAATCCGCACGCTCGAGAACCTGATGGTCCGCATCCCCAACGAGACCCTGGTGAAGTCGAATATCGTCAACCTGTCATACTTTCCGATTCGCCGCTTGCAGTTTGAAGTCGGCGTCAACTACGCCTCTGATTTGAGCCTGGTTGAACGGGTCTTGCGCGAAGTCGTCGACAGTTATCCGCTCACACTAAGCAATCCGCCCCCCGTCGTCTCGATGAAAGCGTTCGGCTCGTCTTC
>JAVFAU010000274.1:0-3769 GCA_034002335.1 Bdellovibrionales bacterium
TGCCGAGAGACGGGTGTCTCGCCATGAACGAGCGAGCATTTGACGGAGATTGAGAACTTCGAGGCCCGCCAAGCCGCTTGGGTAGGCTCCTGTCCACACCGTTCCTTCGCGTGAGATCTGACCGAGAGCGAGTGTGTCTTTTGGTGTCGGGCTTGCGTTGGGAGAAGAGATGGGGCGTCGATGTGAGCCGACTCGCGAGAGTAGGTCGGCGATGATCGTTTGAGCTTGGCCGAGGCTCTCGGCTTCGCGCAATCGTTCTGGATCGAGCGTGAGAAGTCTCGACTCGAGATAGCTGAACTTTCCGCCGTTGATAGTGAGAAGTTGGCGTTGGTAACCCTCGGGAGTTCCGCCCGGGAGAAAATGATTGAGCTCCGTGAAGATGATGAAATCAAACTTCGCCTCTTGTGCGAGGCGAATCACATCGAGTGAGGGGAGGTAGCCTTGCGAAGCCGTGGTTTGAACGTTGATAATGCCGCGATAATCGTAGAACCCGGGGTGGTTGGCGGCATCAAGAGTTTCGGGAACTGTCGCCATGTCTCGTAACGAAAGAGATACGGCGTATGTGAATCCAGCAAGGGTGATCGCGATGAGAAGGATAGCCTTCTTCATAGCTATGGAAGTTCGACGCGCACGGGTTTCCCGAGATCACCAGGAATTCCGCGATCAACGCCGTTCACGATGAGGTTGACTGTGCCGCCATCAGAGAACTTCAAGATCGCCTTGCGAGTCGCCTTAATGGATTGCACCTGATCGCCTCGTAGCTTCAGTGTGCGTGGCGCCTGGCCGTCAACGGTGACTTCGACTTCAACTTGATCGAGCGCCTCGATTAAAATTTCGTGCGTGCGCGTTGCCGCGGCTGCGGCTGGGGTCGGCGACGCCACCGGAGTCGGCGTTGTCGCCGGAGTGGCCGTGGGCGAAGCCTTTGGAGTTGCGCTTGGAGTTGGGCTAGGTGTTGCGCTGGGTTTGGCTGTCGGAGTTGCCATTGGTGTCGCGGCGGGTGTCGCGACCGGGGTGGCTGTCGGTGGAACCGGAGTCGGCGTTGCGATTGTAGCTGCGGTCATGGCCGTGGTCGGCGCTTGAGCTTCGGTTGCGTCCGCGTTGGTGACATCTTCTTCAACGGATTCCTCGCCCGCACCATCTTGTTCAGCGGAGCCTCCGGCGTCGCCAGCGGTTTCGACCGTCGTATCGCCGTTCGGCTTCACGCGTTCAGACTCGTAGCTATCCATTTTGCCTTTAAAGAAAACGATCAGAACGATCAGAAGGAGGATGCCGGCGACGATGCCCCCTTTGACGAGCATACTTGGTTCATCGCGCAGTCTGGCTTCCGCATCGAGTGCCTTTGGGGATTTTTCTTGGTACTTGGGTGTGGCTGTAGGCGAAGTCTCGGCATGCGTTGGCGCTTGCGCGTTTGGAGTGGTCGAAGCGACTTCCGTTGCGGCGGCATTCAATTCAGAAGGTGACGTGCCTCCTTGAACCACGGGGCGGCTGAGCGTCGAACCCATCTCTTCGTGAAAAGTTCTTAGAATTTCGTCGGCGTCGATTCCAAGGAAGACCGCGTACGAGCGCACAAACCCACGCAAGAAAGTTTTGGGCGGTAGGGTAAGAGGGTCGCCGCTTTCGATGGCTATCAGAGTTTTGACAGTGATCTTCGTCGAGAGCGAGACCTCGTTGAGAGTAATGCCCTTGCGCTCGCGATTTTCTTTTAGAATTTGACCCGTGATCTTCATTCAACTCTCTCTTATTTGATAATTTCTAAAAGTGAGGCCGCCCGTTCGGCATATTGACCGTTGGGATATTCTTTTATGACGGCTTCGAGGCGGGCGACCGCCGCTGCCGACCGCCCGAGTTTGTAATGCACGAAACCCGAGAAATAAGCGGCTTCGTCATCGCCCTCGGCTTTGCAGGCTACGATCGCGCGATCGAGCGTAAGTGCGGCTTGCTTAAGGCGGCCCATTTCGAGAAGAGAGCGTCCAAGGATCGTTTGCGCAAAACAGTTTGAACGTTCGGCTTTGAGGGCGTCAGTCGCTGATTTGGCGGCCTGCTGAAAATCACCTTTTCTAAAGTGAGCCAGAGCGATGTTGATCCAGCCGCGGATTGGGTGTTGGTAGGTTAAATCCGCGATGACTCGTTTTGCTTCTTCCAGGGCTTCATCGTAACGCTTGCGTTCGATGAGGATGCGCGCTCGGTTGTTGCGAGCCTCCGTGTACTTTGGATCGAGGGCGATGGCGCGGTCGATATGCTTCTCGGACAAATCGTATCGATCGCGAACGAAGTACGTTAAAGCCAGGTTATTGTGAACAGTCGCATTTTCCGGATCGAGCTTTTCGGCCTGAAGAAACTCAGAGAGTGCTTCGGGGTACTTCTTGTTCGAAAAAAGCGTCGTGCCGATTTGAACGTGCAGGCTCGCCTTGGTCTTGTTCTCTTCGCGTGTCGCGGTTGAACAGCCGGTGATCGTCGTTAAAACGAGACCGAGAACGACGACCGCAAGCGCGCCCGCGCCGAGCGAAGAAGCGGTGAAGTTTGACAAGGTGAGCTTGGTTGCGGCTCTTTGCATGCTAAAACGCTAACAGCATTCAACTAACGGCGCAAAATCAATCGACTTTTCTTCGCATAACGACGAAGGCTTCGATGTGATCCGTTTGTGGAAACATATCGAGGCCGCCGATCTCGAGAATTTCATATTTGGTTTTCTGTCGGTCGACGGCTTCGTTGAAGCGAACAAGGTCACGAGTCAAAGTCGCCGGGTCGCAGCTGACATAGACGATAAGACTTGGCTTTCGTCGGGCAATTTTGGACATCACGGTTTTGCCGCAACCATCTCGGGGCGGATCGAGCACGATGATTTCATCGAGAGGGAGGCCTTTTTTGCTAAGCAGGCTCACGGCGCCCGCTTTTTGGCGACCGAGCCAGGCTTCCACATCCTCGGCAACGAATGAGCATTGTTGCGCTCTCGGGTTTCGCTTCGCATCGGCGACTGACTCTTTCGACCCTTCGACACCCGTCGCTTCGATGACAAGTTCGGGGCGTGCGCGTCTCACGGCTTCAACGATGGGGAAGGTCAGGTTGCCGTTGCCAGAATAGAGATCGAGAAGATGCCAATGGAGAATCTGACGGCGATCATTTTGAACGTGATGACAGATGTGTTGGCTCACGAGTGCCTGCAAGCGTTCGTTTTGCAGACGATTAACTTGAGTGAAGGCCCCTCCGACCGACAGATTCCCGGCGTCGTCTCGAACGACCTGAAAGCGATCGCGCTTTACGCGTTCTTTGTCTGAACTCACAAGCGAGCGTGCAAAAGGGATGAGTTCTTTATGAGCGATGAGGCAGTCTTCGATTGGAACGAAATCATGCGACTCGCGACGGGTAAAACCGATCTCGAGGCCGCGAGAGGCTTTTCTCGTTTGAAGCGTGACTCTGGCGCGATAGCGAAAGGGCTCTGGGCTTTCGATGAAGGGCGAGAATTTTTCTAAACCCTCGTCGGTGATCGCGCGTCCTCGTTTGAGGGTGTCTCGCAAGATCGCGTCTTTTTGACGAACTTGTTCGTCATACGAAATGTGCTGCCATGGGCAGCCGCCACAGGTGTCGACAACGGGACAAGGCGGTGTGACGCGAGATGGTCCTGGGGTCAGAACTTCAACAGTTTTGGCTTCGGCGAAACGAGCGGAGGTCGCGGTGACTTCTGCGCGAACGGTTTCGTCGGGCGCGGCCCCTTGTACAAAAACAACTTGGCCGTCGGAGGTTTTTCCAACGGCCTTTCCTCCTCGTGCTA
>JAVFAU010000275.1:0-3755 GCA_034002335.1 Bdellovibrionales bacterium
GTATTGGGCGCCGTTTTCATGCTCTGGTTGTTCATGAGAGTCTTTTTTGGTGTGGCCGGTGAGTTGGCCTAGGACGAATAGCACCCGCTTCACGTCATGAGCGTTCGCGAACTCGTGGTGATGGCCCCGCTTGTCGTTTTGATTTTCTGGATGGGTATTTTCCCAGATCACTTTTTGCGCTATTCCAAAAACTCGATTGAACATCTGGTCGCGAACAAAGATGCGTACCAGCTCGTCATTCATCAGCCGGGGGCTTCGACTCTCGTGCCTCAGATCGCGGAACAGAAACCTGTTTCGGCTCCGTCTCTTGTGGAGGTTAAATGAACCCGTCGGCAGCACCATTAGCTTCTTTGAAAGACATCATTGTCATTTCGCCAATGATCGCGTTGTTGCTGATTAGCCTCATCCCGATCATGTTGAAAGTTTTCAATGGCAACCGTGAGCCGAAACCGTTTGTAACAGTGGCTTACTCGCTACTGGGCGTGATGGTAGCCGGTGGCCTTACGGCCGCGCTCTCGGGAATGAAGCAATACGCGTTCTCTGAATCGCTGATCTTCGATGGTATGGCGGTCTGGGGTATCTCGCTTGTCTTGTTGGCCGGCGCGGTCGGCCTGATTCTGGCCTACGATCACGTTGAAACGGATGGTCGTCAGTTCTCGGAGCAATCGTTCCTTATGCTCGGAAGCATGATTGGAATGATTATCGTGGTCATGGCAAACGACTTGATCGTGACGTTCCTCGGAATCGAGATGATGTCTCTTTGCTTGTACATTCTCGTGGCGATGAGTCGCGAGCGGGTGCTTTCGAAAGAAGCGGCCTTTAAGTATTTCGTTCTGGGAAGTTTTGCTTCGGCGATCTTCTTGTATGGAATCGCCTTGCTTTACGGAACGGTCGGAGCGACTCAGCTTCCGGCGATCGCGGGAAAGACAGCGGAGCTTTTGGGGAACCACAATCAGTTGTTCTACATCGGCCTAGCGATGGTCATCCTTGGATTCGCTTTCAAGGTTTCGGTTTTCCCATTCCATTCGTGGACACCGGACGTTTACCAAGGCGCTCCGACGCCGATCACGGCGTTCATGGCGACGGCGGTTAAGGCTGCGACGTTTGTTGCGATCTTGCGCCTTTTTCAGCACGCCGATCCTTCGGGGAAGAGCGCATTTTTGGTTGAGCCACGGTTTTTGACGGTGATCTCTTGGTTGGCGGTTCTGACGATGGTGGTTGGAAACGCGGCCGCTTTGCTGCAGAACAATTTCAAACGCATCCTGGCGTATTCGTCGGTTTCTCATTCGGGTTATATCTTGGTCGGTGTCATCGCGGCGGGGTTTGCGGACCGTATCGAATCGTCGGTCGCGGCTTCTACCGTCGTGTTGTTCTACCTGTTCTCGTATTCGGTGATGACGTTGGGTTCATTTGCCCTTGTCGCGATTATGGAGAAGCAAGTCGGTCATTCGCTTTCGGTTGACGATCTTAAGGGGCTCTCGAAGAAGAACCCGGTTCTTGCCGGTTCTCTTGCGTTGATCTTGTTCTCGCTCGCGGGTGTGCCTCCGACGATCGGCTTTTTCGCGAAGTTCAGTTTATTTGGAGCGGCGATTGACCAGAACCTTTACTGGTTGGCGTTCTGGGGCGTTTTGAACTCGGTAGTCGCGGTTTATTATTACCTGCGTCCGGTTGTGGTCATGTACATGGCCGAGCCAGAAGGTGTAATTGAAGCGCGTCCGGCGTTTTTGAGCCGTGCGACCCTCGTTCTTGCGGCGATTGCGACAGTGATACTTGGAATCGCAGCTTCGCCGATTCTTGAGTTCGTGAGCACGTCGGTTCTCAATCGACTTTAGGTTTTATTTTCTTCGGGATCATCAAAGGGCCGCAATTCAGCGGCCTTCAGTCGGAGCGCTTAGAGCGCAGATTGAAGGCGCAACATCTTTCGCATCGGATCCGCGCCCGTCATCTTCGTGCTTCGCACGCGCTCAATGCCGTCTTTCATAATGAGAATTGTGCCGGGCGAACTCACGTTGAATTGGTTTGCGACCTGGTGATTGGCGACGAGATCGATTTGAAAACTTTGAATTTTGGCGAACTCGATTTCACGAAAGATCACCGAGAGAAGTTGAGCTTGTTTTTGCCAAATCGGATCGCGCGAGTCGCTGAAAACGAGTACGACGGGTATTCCGCCCTCAGAAAGACGCTTGTAGGTAGGCTCGTCAAAGGCCCGTGTCACTCCGGTTACGGCTGCACCGGTCGCGGCCTGTGTCGCCACTTGAGGATTCGCGGGCGCCGCTGGAGCGGCTACGGATGGTTCTGTGACTTTTGGCTTTTCGACTGTCGTGGCGTGTCCTGGTTGCGACACGAATAAAAAAGCCAACAGTGCGTTGAATGGAAACAGACGCGATTTCATCTGAAGACCCTTTCCGCAAGAAAAATTCTCTTTCGAGTTTATTACTTCGCGGCGAGAGCCTTAAGCACTTTCGTGAGTTGTTCCATGAAGAGATCGATAGTCTGTGTTTGAGTCGAGGGCGAGAAACTAATGCGAATCTGATGAGCGGTAGTTTCGTCGCGACCAAGGGCCAGGAGAACGGCGCTGTGATTTGATTTTCCGGTTCCGCATGCGGCTCCCGTTGAGCAAGCGACGCCGGTTTCCGCAAGAGCCTTGTGAAGAATATTTGAATTCACATCGGGAACAGTAAAGCTCAGTACGTGGCAGAGGCTGTCGTTTGCCGCGCCGTTGATGATGACGCCGGGAATGTTTTCCGTGAGCGATTGAATGGCGTAGGAGCGAATCTCTTGGACATTCTTGACGACCGAGTCGTTCCAGACAGCCGTGGCGGCTGCAAACGCGCTTGCGAGTTCAACCGATGTCGTTCCGGGCCGAAGGCCGCGCTCTTGTTTGCCTCCTAGGAAAAGCGCCGAGAGCTCGATGCCGCGTCGAATGTAAACGGCGCCTACGCCCTTGGGGCCGCGAATCTTGTGGCCGCTTAAAGTCATGAAGTCGACCGGAAGGGCGTTCGCCGTGAAACCTGTATGGCAGAACGACTGGCAGGCGTCGGTATGAAAAAGAACGTCGTGTTTACGGCAGATGGCTCCTAAAGATTCGAGCTTCTGGATTGTGCCGATTTCGTTGTTCCCGTGCACGATTGAAACGAGCACGGTGTTTGGCTTCAGATGTTTTTCGAGAACTTCCGGTAGCACGAAGCCGTAAGAATCGACCGGGAGCTGGGACCATTCCGCGAAGCCGTTTTGCGAAAGCCACTCGGCGACGTTCGTAACGCTCGAATGCTCGATCGAAGACGTCAGAAGGTGAGGTTTGCGGCTCTCTTTGGCGAAGTGCGGGTAAGCATCGAGGATCGTTCGTTGAATAATCCAGTTGTTCCCTTCCGTTCCGCCCGAAGTGAAATAGACTTCGTCGGCTTCGCAGCCGAGCTTCTGTGCGACTTGAGCCCTTGCCTGATTGAGAAGGGCCAGAGCCTTGATGCCTTCGGTGTGTGAGGACGAGGAGTTTGCGACCGGCGTTTTGTAGAGACTGGTGAGATGGTTCAAAACCTCGTCTGCGATCGGGGTTGTTGCGGCATGGTCTAAATAGACGGCGGACATGGCTTCACCTATTTGATCTCTAAGTATTGATTGAGTTCCGGAAATACCTTTGCGAAATCAGTTCCACGTTCGGCGTCAAGACGACGAAGGTAGTCTCTCGTCTGCGGCAGTCGAAGCGAAAGGTCGGCTTCGTTCATCAGATTGAAAAAGCCTTGAATTTTATTCGACAT
>JAVFAU010000276.1:0-3749 GCA_034002335.1 Bdellovibrionales bacterium
ACGCTCTTCCGATCTTGTCGCGGGTTGGATTCTTGAGCTTGATCGTGGCGAAGGGATTCCTTGGAAAGGAAACTACACATCTTGGCTTGAGCAAAAAGACCGTCGTCTTGCGCAAGAAGAAAAGGCGAACGAAAAGCGCGCGAAAACTCTTGAGCGCGAGCTCGAGTGGGTGCGCATGAGCCCGCGCGCGCGCCAGTCGAAATCAAAAGCGCGTATCTCGAACTACGAAAACCTACTGAAAGAACCGACACCCGAGAAACTGGCGGATCTTCAAATCTATATCCCGCCGGGGCCTCGTTTGGGCGATGTCGTCGTTGAGGCGACAGGCATTTCAAAGTCGTATGGCGATAAAGTTTTGATCGACAACTTGTCGTTCTCGCTTCCAAAAGGTGGAATCGTCGGAATCATCGGTCCCAACGGGGCCGGTAAGACCACGCTCTTCCGTATGATCACGGGGCAAGAAAAGCCTGACTCGGGTGAATTCAAGGTCGGATCGACCGTGAAGCTCGCGTATGTCGACCAGTCACGCGACAATCTGGATCCGAAGAAAACAGTGTTCGAGGAGATTTCAGGCGGGAACGACGTGATGATGGTCGGCTCAAAAGAGATGCCGTCGCGCGCGTACGTATCGCGGTTCAACTTCGCGGGAGATACCCAGCAAAAAAAGGTTGGAGATCTCTCGGGTGGAGAACGTAACCGTGTTCAGATGGCAAAGGTTCTTCAAACTGGCGGAAACCTTCTGCTTCTTGACGAGCCGACGAACGATCTCGACGTCAATACGATGCGGGCCCTTGAGGAAGCTCTTTTGGAGTTCGGTGGTTGCGCGGTTGTGATCTCCCATGATCGCTGGTTCCTCGACCGTATTTGTACGCACATCATGGCGTTTGAGGGCGAAGGGGTTGTGAATTTCTTCAATGGTAACTTTACCGAGTATGAAGAAGATCGCAAAAAACGCCTCGGCGAAGCGGCTCTTCAGCCAAAACGGTTTAAGTACAAAAAAATCCAGTGATTTGAGCCATGGGGCCGTTTACATTGCGCCCCATGTTAAAGGCCCTTCTGCTTCTGGTCGTTCTGCAGGTTTCGATATCGGCACAGGCGAGAACCTGTGCGGATGTGTTTCGGCCCGTCGACTCGGAGGCCGAGGTTTCAATCGCTCATCTTGAGCTTCAGTATTTACGTCTTCAAAATGAACAAGAGTCCGCGCGCTCGCGCGAGTGGACGTCAGATCAGCTTCGTGAAATTCAGAAGAAGGGGCAGATCGACTTTGCGGAGGCGACACTCGTGGTTAAATACTACCGCGGACTCATTGTGTGGAAGATGAAGCTTCTGGCGCAAGAAATCCGAAAGTTGAAAGAGAGCGAAACATTTGAGACCTACAAGCTCAATTGGCCGTCGCAGATCAAAGTGGTTGCTCAAAACTTAGCTCATCAAGAGCCGATCTTCGCGTATGCTCCTGACTTCCACCGTGTCCGCACGATTGCTGAAACGATTCTCCGGGTCCAAGATGAAACACCTGAGCAGATTGCGGGTCTTCTTTATGTCGGAAGACATCTGCGCTCGCAGAAACGCTATGAGCGTGATCCCGAGGGCGCTGAGGCTGAAGTGCGAGAACTACTGACTCCTCTTTTTCCGGAAATCACGCTCGAGCAGGTTCGAGAGGTGGTGACCACGTCTTTGAAGGCTCGCCCGGAGAAAATCAATTGTTGCGGGCGAGGATTCTGTGACGGGTGTACGCACCCCAATGTCGTTTTCCGCGATAAAGAGGCCGAACCGGGGCCGACTTATAGGGGAATCACGCCGAATTCGACGCTTCCGCTTTTTCAAATCATGGATGACCTTAAGCTCGCGTATCCCGAGCGCGAGTGGGGCTATCACTTTTGGGAAAACCGCTAGGTCACTGCGGGTGCTGAAGTGAGCGGCCCACTAAGCGGCCTCGTCTTCTTGTGGTCTCGGTTTGGTTGAGTGTGGTGCTGCAAACGAAACAGCGAGGGTTTTAAAGGCCTCGGCCGCCTCAAGGAATTCCGTGTGTGCGGTTCGGCGATCTTTGTTGAAAACTCGATCGGGGTGAAGCTCAAGCAAGACACGTCGGCGTTCCCGTTTCAAGGCCGTGGCGGAGAGTTCGCCCGTCGGTTCTAAATCCTGTCTTGAAAACACCGCTCCGAAGTGGACGACGGCGGAAAACGCGAGCATCATTTCGACTGATGAGAAGGGGAGCGTGTCGATTTCGTCGGGTGTGATCGGAGTCGTGTCGGAGGCTTGCGCATCCGGATTCGCATTCGGGTTAAACGATGCGCGTCGTGGTGCAGAGGTCGAGGCGGACGAGTAGGCCATGCGCACGACCTGTGCGGGGGCTGGGTTTCTTGTTTTGAAATCGATCATTCGTGATACGAGGTCATTCACAAGATCGGCGCTTTGTGGGCGGGAGCCCTCATCGCGTCGAGGGTCTTTGGCTGTGAGTTCGGTGCGGACATCCGCGATGATCTGATCGATCAGAACATCGAAGAACATGTCTTTGTGAAGATCGTCCGAAAAACCGCTCATGAGTTCTTAACGGCTTCTTTTGAGACAAAGAAGAGACCAGAAGAAGAGACCAGAAGAAGAGACCAGAAGAATGAAGGATCGAGGGCTGGAGCCTCGACGGAGGTAGGGTGTGGGGCTTCGAGAGACCGCGTGGCCGAGTTGGAAGTGGATAGTCGCCATAGCGTGGGTCAGTTTGTTTGCCTTGGGGCTTATCGATAACTCGCGCGGCGTGGTGTTTCCGGACCTTCTACGTGAATTCTCGCTCAGCGATACCGAGGGTAGCTTCTTTTTTCTCGTGTGCTCGCTTGCGACGCTTGTCCACAATATATGGCTCTACCGTTTTCTCAGTACGACGGCCCCGCTGCGCTTGATCGGCATTTACACGGCGATCATGGGTGCGGGGGCGGTCTCGATCGCGCTTGCTCCAACCTATATGTGGACGTTGGCCAGCGCGGTTGTTTTAGGGTTCGGGTTTGGCGGGCTCGGCGTTGGGCAGAATGCGGCGGTTCAAGCCGCGCCGAAACAAATTCGTCAACGAGCCCTGGGCCTGCTTCATAGCATGTACGGAATCTCATCATTTCTGGCCCCACTGCTTATTACGTATCTCGCTCACGTGGTCTCGTGGCGTTCGGCGGCTCTGCTCTTGAGTCTTCCCGCCATGCTGATCTGTGGCGTGGCGTGGTGGGTGATCGCAAATGGGTGTTCGCAAGAATCGCCAAGCCAGGATTTGCAAAACAATAGGGATATGCGTTTGGCGCAAAGGCCGACGGCGGCTTTCTTTTTGGCGGCAACGCTGGTCTCGCTTCTCGTTGTCGCGGAGATTTCGATTTCGAGCCGACTTGCTTTGCTCGCCCGGCGAGAGTTCGGTCTTTCCGCGGTTCATGCTGGGCACTTGGTGGCCGCGTATTTTGCGGCGATGACGCTTTCGCGACTGGCTCTTGGGTTTTTTGTGGGTATCCGTGGTTGGAAGCCTTCGGCGAAAACACTCCTCTATATATCATTCGGGCTGGGGCTCCCGTTTTTGGCGATAGGCTTTTTGCCATTCGCGGTTTTCCAAGACATTCGATTGATGGCGCTTGCGGCATTCGGTTTCCCTATAGCCATGGGGTATCCGCTTGCGATGACTCGTTTTGCCGAAGTTTTCGGCGAGAAGGCCCAGGCGGTGACAAGTCTTTGTCTCGTGTTTCAGTCGGGGGCCTCGGTTGCGATGCACTTTGTTTTGGGCTGGG
>JAVFAU010000277.1:0-3729 GCA_034002335.1 Bdellovibrionales bacterium
CTCGAAAGAAAATCGAAACGCTCGAAGAGTTCGAAAAGGTCTATCCGCCTGGCTCAAAGATCTACGTTCCTTCTATCGGCGGCGAAGGCCTTGTGCAGGGAAAAGCGAACTCGAAGGGCGAAATTCTCGTGCTCGCAAACTCCATGCGACTTTCCGTTCATTGGACACAGCTTCGTCCGTCACAAACAGTCTCAAACCCGACGCAAAACGCCCTGCGACGCGCGTCAGGAATTCAAGTTACCCTTCAGGACATGGAACGCACCGTTGACCTTCGCGGCAAGTCCACCGAAGACGCCCTGAAGCTTCTTGAGTCGCAGCTTGATGCGGCGGCTCTCAACAGTGAGTTGCGGGTGAAGATCGTGCATGGCCACGGAACCGAGGTCATCAAACGCATGGTGCGCTCACACCTCTCTCGTTCCATGTACGTCAAAAAGTGGCGTGCTGGCGGCCCCGAATCGGGGGGCGATGGCGTAACGTGGGCCGAACTTAAAGATTAGAAACTGGGGTCATTTCGGCCAAATCACACCTGGCACAGTCATGGCAATCCCTTCTGAGCACGCCCAACGGTCACATCAGCCGGGCGCAGGGGGACACCGATGACACGATCAATGACTCAACCAATCAGACCGTCGACAGATAAGAACCGTCCGATGAGAGTGAACGCGGCCGTTCAAGAAACGCCGCTTACATCAACTCAGCTCACGATCTGGACATTCGCGGCGGCGGCGGTCTTCTCGGTTTTCTTTATCACCTTCTTGGGCCTTGTTCCGAAAGCTCAGGCCAGCTTCTTTGACGATCTCTTTCAAGGCTCGCGCTTCGATGCTCGTGAAATCGAACTTGAACGCGTCGAATACGGCGGCCCAGGCTGCCCCGCAGGAACGGTTTCGGCGATTCTTTCGCCCGACGCTTCAGAACTAACCGTGCTCTTTGATGCGTTTGAAACAAGAGTCGGCGCCGACATCAGCCACGCACGCAGTAACTGCGAAGTTAAACTGCGCTTTAAAAAGCCGCGCCTCTGGTCGTATAAAATTGAATCCGTCGATTTCCGCGGATTCGTTCATCTCGACGCGGGTGTTCGCGCCGAACAGAAGGTCGACTTCCAAAACGGACCTTCGCATGCGGGCTTCAACAAATCGTTCGGATACCAACGTTGGCAGGGACCAGTTTCAGAGAACTACATGCTTCGAACAATCAAACCTCTTAACGGCCCAGATCTGCTCTCGTGCCTTCCCGCCAAGAAAAACGCGGAAATCAAAATTCGCTCGTCCATCGAAATCAAAGGCGGCGGGGCATGGAAAGGCGGCATGATGTCGGTCGATTCCGCCGACGGCCGCATGGTTCAGCGGTACCGCCTCTCTTGGATCTCATGCCTTAAAGCACTTGGTGGACGCTAAACCGACGACGGAAACGTTAGCGAGGAGCCGCCACAGGCGGCACGAACCCCTGACATTGAGGCTTCGAACCCGCGGCCATCACCGAGATGCGAGCGGGTTCACGAAGCCCCGCTTCCAAGCAAGAGCCGACCGTTCGATACACACGCTCATACGCAAACAGCTCCTCACTGTTCACCCGCGACCAAACAACCGTTCCCGCCTCAAGCGCGAAAAGCAAACGCCCGCGCCACTCGCTTCGAAACACGAGCGTGCGATTCAATGGCCCCTGCATCGCGACGTTTCCGTTCACCTCGATGTCCGCACAGGTATCGGCCCCGCACGTAACAAACCCTTTTAGGATATTCACCATATCGAGTTCGTAAGGAACCATATCCGTGAGCGAGAGCCAGCTTGCTTGCATCGTCCAAGTATCGCCCACTTCAACGGGCTGTTCGGGAACAGCGATCGGCGAAACATAGAAAATCGAATTCGGCGGCCAATCCCCGGCCTTCAGAATTTTTCCAAGTGCATCGCTTACGACCTCAAGGCGCTCTCCCGGCTCGGGCATGGCGAAATCGTGAAGCCCGATGGTGCCATCTTTATCCGAAACCGTAATGACTTGCGTGAAACGGTCGCCATCGACCTTTGAAGTTTCCGATAGCGCCGTAAACGAGAGAACCTCGGTCTTTTCATGGCGCAGCTCTTTTTCTTCGAACGCCCGCGACATAGCCGTGTGATAGTAATCCACCGTTTCTGTCCCTTTGAGCTGAGCCTTCAAGCGAAGGGTCACAGGCCCTTTTACACGAACCGCCTTCGCCCCCTCTGGCAGTCCAATAGGGCTTCCCGAACCGCTGGACTTGCCACCGCTCGCGCACGCGCTCAAGCCCATGGCGAGAACCAAAGCGAGCAGCGAAAACCTCACATTCGTTAAGCAGGTGTCGAATGTTCCGACAGATTTAGAAAATCCCTTAAGATCACGGCAAGTTACTGACACAGCAAGGCCTCCTCAAACAAACAACGCCCTTCAAAGTCTCCTCAGACTCGAAATAAAGCCACGGCACATCTTAAAACGCTCGCGATCGAGGTGCCGCAAATGCGCCTCTCTCCGATGACCGTGGTTCCGGCATGTTGATTAAGCGTCTCAAATTGAAACGAGAATGCAAGTGAATGCCTCTATAAACCATTGAAATGACGTCAGAATCATAACCCCACCTAGACCAAGCGTTTGGCCCATCTGTTGCTCCTATAAAGAATCGTACGGGAAGAATCGAACAGGGTGATCAATAAACAGGGGGAATCACATGAACAATCTAGCGACTCTCGAGCTTAGCTCGATCCGATCGAATCAAAAACTTCAGTCCATCGCGCGCATCATGGGCCTCGGGCTCCTGCTGGCGATGCTGAGTGCATGTGGTTCCAACGTCACACCTCGCACGAATAGCCTCTACAGCGGTAGCGGCCCCTCGACAGACATCTCAACCATCAGTCCTGCGGGTGAAGGTCAGGCCGAGTGTCTTCCATTCGATTCCACATCGACTCGACTCGGCGGTCGCGTCACGACCTACTACTACAATGGTGTTCTTCAAGAAGACAAAGTTCGCGTTCGCATCACAAGTCTTGTCGAAGCCTTCGATTCAAACGCAGCTTATCAGATTCAAATGTTCCGCTGGCGCTCAACGGGCGGCGTAACTGAAATCGACTCGACTCCGCTTCAGTTTTATTTCGAAAAAGGCGCGGGTTCGGCGAGCGCGATTTCTTCGACACTGACTTCGATGAACGCAACAGCACTTGCGAACATCCGCACGCAAAACTCGCTTGGTGGCTCGACAGCGGTTGATCTCTTCTCGAAAACCACCCTGGTTGTGAACGGCGTCGACTACAACTGGCACGCGCTGAAAATCGTGGTCTACAACGGAACAGACGTCGTCGGTGAGTCGAACTTCCTGCTTCTAGTGATCCAAGCGAATCCAAATCGCTACGCTCAGACTCACGACGCTGTCTTGAACGGACTGCACCCTTACTGGTCACAGCGCACACTCGTACTCAGCGAAAGCGATTGGGCGAGTCGATCACGCAGCTACTGCTTTTAAGCCAGGCCGTAAGGCTCACCCGTGAGCCTTGTTCCGGAATCGACCTCCCCCGTCGCCTCCGAACAAGGCCCACCAATACCCAAGGCGCCAGAGACTGGCGCCTTTTTTATTTAGCGGTCGTGCTCGCAAGCACGCACCACGGCTCTAATAACTGTCTTTTAGTGACTTGCTTCCTGAGTGACTTCCTCGGCCTGACGGTTCTCGCCATGGCGATAACGGTCGACAAGGTTTTCATCACGGGTCGGGAACGAGAAGAGAAGCGCGTG
>JAVFAU010000278.1:0-3719 GCA_034002335.1 Bdellovibrionales bacterium
TCTTTGGTATCGAAAAGAATAAACACGTCGGGCGGGGCGGGGTCCAAATCTGGGTCGAAAACGGCCACGTTTAGTTTGGGTTGTCCCGGGCGTTCGAAGAGGAACCGATATTTGGCGCTTATGGGCTCGAAGTTGAGGATCTTGGTGTTTTTTCCAAGGCCTTTGAGGGCGTGGGCCATGGCGGCTTCGCAGGCAAGGCCATCGCCATCCGCCTGGGGGTGAGTGGTGAGCCAGACGGTTTGAGCTGAACGGATTTTAGAGAGAAGCTCGCTGGAACGTTCACTGGAACGGGTTGTCGAATTCATAATACTGTTATTCTAAACCGAGGACCCTTGACACAGCCGCTAGTTTCGCTAGTTTTAGAACTTTTGCGCTTAGCGGCGAGACTTTATGGAAAGTCCAAGTGAGGTTGAACATGGCGGCAAACACGGCTGATGGGTCTGGACAGGGTTCGGTTCTTAAAACGGAACGACTTCCGATCACGATCAAAGGAAAGTTGAAGTTGGAGGAGGAGCTTAAGCGTCTGCTTCAGGTTGAGCGTCCGGCTGTCATTCGCGCGATCGAAGAAGCGCGCGCGCACGGAGATATCAGCGAGAACGCGGAATACGATGCGGCGAAAGAACGTCAAAGTTTGATCGAAGGCCGTATCGGAGAAATCCAAGGTCACTTGGCTGGCGCTGAAGTGGTTGATCCTTCTCAGCTCTCAGGCGATCGCGTCGTTTTCGGCGCGCACGTCGATGTGGTCGATACAGAAACGGAAGAAGCTGCGACTTACCAAATCGTCGGGGTCGACGAAGCGGATGTCAAAGAAGGTCGGATCTCGATTCTTTCGCCGATCGCGCGGGCGTTGATTGGTAAAAGAGTCGGTGATGTCGTGACTGTGCGCAGTCCGAAGACAGATAAAGAATACGAAATCACGGGGCTCCAGTTCAAATAAGCAAGACCGATCGAGAAAGGCATCGTGAAATCAACGGGCGATATTTCGGAACAAAACGGATTTCGAAAGTTCATCGTGGTCCTTCTCGCCGCGATTCTTATGGGCTCTCTTGTGCGAGCGTCGCTCGCACCCGACAAAATCGAACATCTTATTCGTGGCCAGCTCGAAGCGACACCGCTTGGTGAGCAGCTGGCGTTCACGACAGCCGAGATATCGCTTGCCGACGGCTGGTTGCCTGACTTCGCGTTGGTGCTTCAGAAAATCGAACTTCGAGCTTCGCCGACTTGTCCGGGCGTGGCGCCGATTCGCGCGCAATCGATTCGCATTCCGCTGCGTTGGTTGAGCCTCTTAAAGGGGACGCCTGCGGCCGGACAAATTACGGTTGATGATCTGACGCTTGATCTTGATGAACTCAAGAGGCGTTGTGATGCTGACGGTAAAACTCTGAAGGCGGGAGCGGCTCCTTCGTCGTCGCCCGTTCTGGAAGTCATCCAAGAGATCTCTCGTGCGACAAAAGAGATTCCTGAAAGCGGCGCGCTCGCGGCGCCATCCGAGCCTTCCGAGCAAGAAATCAAAGAGGTCGTCACGTTTGTGAGCGAACGCGAGTTAGAAAGCGCTTCGAAGCTGATTCGTGGCTTGCGAGTCACTCGGGCCGAAGTCTTCTTCGAGGATCGCATGAAGAGTGTGGTTCTCGAAAACATGTCTCTGAAATGGGTATCCGCGGCGCGAGATGAAGCGGGCAACAAGGGACGGGCGATCCAGGCTTCGATGCGCATGAAGTTTCCTCCGTCCACTGTTTTTGGCGAGACGCTTCCTGCTTTTGGTATCCAGGGCACAATCGGCAAGGAGTCGATTCAAGCTTCCGTGCGTGCGGATTTAAACGAAGGCGCTCTTGAAGGACATCTCTCGTTCAAACCTCTTATGGTCAATGGCGGAAAAGAACTCGATACGGACTTGAGAGTTTCTGTTCGCAGTTTGCCGCTATCGGTGATGACGCCGCTTCTCGTGAAGTCGGGGATCGTCGAGGGCGCGTTTCGTCCGCGCTTTGTTTGGCTCGATTGCCAGGCGCACATGCGCGGTATTTTCAGTCGTCTCTTGATCAACCACCCTATTGAGCTTGGTGCGTGCGAGGTTTCGGGACAGGTCGGAAAGCTGCGCGTGGATAAAGCGACGCGCCTGCCGTCGGGTCTTTGGGAGCCATTTGAAGTGCAGGCGGATAATGTCGACATCGCGCGCGTGCTCGAGGCTTTTGAGCTTGCGGGACCAAGCGGTGTTTTCTCGAACTTCGGTCGCTTGAACGGGGTACTGCGCTTGAACTCGCCACGTGATCTTCACGCCAAGGGACGGGTTGACGGTGCGGTGGTTCGCTTTGCGGGAGGCGAGGGGATCGCGCTTCAGCCTGTCGCCGTGGGTAAGATCGAAGCGAAGCTCGGCGACGGCAAATGGAAAATCGATCTTCAGGAATTTTCCCCGGACGGCGGAGGCGCGAACCTCGGCATTACGGCTGTTTTGAACGCCTCGGGACACACCGGTCAGATTGACGTGGTCCTCAAGTCATTGAAGCTTGGACCGCGTGTCGAGAAGGTGATCTTTACGGGCGCCGTCGACGATATTTCCGGTAAGGCCCGGCTTGAACTTGCAGATGGTAAATTAGCTCGGTTGAAGGCTGATCTCGCTCTTAAAATGATGCGTGGGTCAGAGGCGGCTGCGGATGAAGTGAGTGTCGAGGCGTCGCTTGTAAAGGCGAAGGGCGCGTTGAAGGACACGGTCGAGATATTCGGAAAATCGGAACGAGTGGAAGTTTTCAAATCAAGCCACTTGTATCGTCTTTTGCAGCCGCTTCTTCTGGGATGGCAGGGTGAGCAGACGGAAGATGGCCAGAAACTTGTTTTGAAACGCATGGGGATACGTGGTCGCTTTCTCTCGGAAGGCTTTCGGTGGACCCAGGCGACGGCACAAGTGGGAGTCGCGAAAGTTGAAAGCCAAGGAATTTTACTTCGAGACCATGTGATCGAAGCAAAACTTGGTGTCGATTACCCGTTGGCGAAGGGCTTGAAATGGGACGTCAGCGGAACGTGGATGAGGCCTCGTTTTGCTACGGGCTCGCCAGAGCTGACGGCTCTTTATGCGAAGGCGGGGCTGCCGGAAGGCACGGTCACGGGTTCGGTTTCTCAGCGTATCCTCGGGATTCCGACGGCAGATGCCGCGACAAAGGAGCCGGCCAAAGCGCCGGCTCCGAAGAGCCTGAACTGATCACCTTGAATAAGGGTTAGCGCTTTTTTCCCGCAAGCTCGCAAAGAGCTGTGTGCAAGCGATCGTAGGACGACTGGCTGTGGCTGGTTCGAGGCGTGCAGTCGCTGAGAACCCAGTCGGGTTGATTCGGAGGAATCACCATTCGTTCCCCTAAAACATCCGGACCGAAGAGGCGAGGGTCGATCTCGGTCGCGGAAGCGGCTGAAGGGCCGCGTGCGACGGCGATCATCGCAACGAGCACGAGTATCGACAAAGTCGCATGGGTTCGGAGGTCGTCCGAATACATATCCAGAGAGTGGGTCATTCGTGTTTTCTGACTCACTGCAAGAACATGGTCAATAGAAAATTCGAGACGATGGCCTAGGTGCGAATTGAAGCGGGGTCTAGTTTTTGGCTCAAAGAATCAATCTCTGGAAATATTGAAGTTCTGGGCCGACAGTCTCTTCGCGATTTTGCCGAAATAGGGAGCGATGGATTTACTTATCTCTCGAATTTCTAAGGTTTTCTGCGTGTTTTTGACGGCGTTCGG
>JAVFAU010000279.1:0-3718 GCA_034002335.1 Bdellovibrionales bacterium
AGCCGTAGGCGAGTGGGAAAGTCGGTTCGGCGCTTTGAACAGCGACCTGTATGTCGAAGCGAATCCGATTCCACTGAAGTATGCTCTTTATAAACTCGGTCTCATCGCATCTCCGGAGCTGCGCCTTCCGCTCACAGAACTTGATTCGAAATTCCACGCGAAGGTCGATGCGGCTCTCAAGCAGGGAGGCCTTCTGTGAGTCAGAAGCTATTTGTCTGCGGACGTTCCGGTCGCATGGGGAAAGAGGTCGAAGCCGTCGCGAACGAATTCGGTTTCACGGTGATCGGCGGAACCGGACGCGCGACTGCGGGAATCGATGCGGCTCTCGCGGAACTGGCTCAGGCGGGTCAGAAGCCAGATGTCGTGATCGATTTCTCTTTGCCGATCGCGACGGCCGAAGTGGCCAAAGCGTGTGCCAAGCACGGAGTTCCGCTTGTCAGCGGCGTCACGGGTTTGGACGATGCGCACATGACAGCGCTCAGAAAGGCGGCCGAAACGATTCCAGTTCTGTATTCGGCGAACATGAGTATCGGGATCCAGATGCTCGCGAAAGCTCTTGAAGCTTTAAAAGGCGTCGATGGTTTTGATCTTGCGATTGAAGACATTCATCACCGGCATAAGCGCGATCATCCGAGCGGAACGGCGCTTCTTTTAAACAAGGAGCTGCAGAAGCGCACGGGGCGTGAGGCGGGCGAGATCGTGAGTCTTCGTGGGGGCGGTGTGATTGGAATTCACCGTGTTTTGGCGCTTTCTGAATCGGAGACATTGACCTTCGAGCATTCGGCGCTCAATCGCGGTGTTTTTGCGCGTGGGGCGTGTCGTGCGGCGCGTTGGATTCATGGGCGCGCTCCTGGGTTCCACGGTCTTGGAGATTTATTTTTCGGGTGATTTTTCGGCGTCTTAGACCTAGACCAAAGCTTCGGAAATCGGAACCTATTGATCGGAATCTATTGAGATAGAAGGAAGGCTCGAGATGAAGTTCTTCATCGATACAGCAGACATTGGCGAAATCAAAGAAGCGAACGCGCGTGGATGGGTTGATGGTGTCACGACAAACCCAACGCTTGTCGCAAAAACTGGAAAATCAAATGCAGAGTGCATCGCGGACATCTGCCGCGAGGTTCAAGGGCCTGTTTCTGCGGAAGTGATCAGCCTCACAGCTGACAAGATGTATGCAGAGGGCCGCGAGCTTGCGAAGATCGCGGACAACGTCGTGGTTAAAATCCCGATGTGCGAAGAAGGTCTGATCGCAGTTCGTCGCTTTTCGTCTGAAGGAATCAAGACGAACGTCACACTGGTCTTCTCTCCGCTTCAAGCGTTGATGGTTGCGAAGGCTGGAGCTTCAATGGTTTCGCCATTCGTCGGTCGTCTCGACGATATCTCGAATGTCGGTATGGACCTCATTGAGAACATCCGTACTCTTTTCGTGAACTACGATTACAAGACGGAGATCTTGGTTGCGAGCATTCGTCACCCGATCCACGTGCTTGAAGCCGGTTTGATTGGAGCTGACATCGTAACGTGCCCTCTGAAGGTGATTAAGCAGTTGGTTAACCACCCATTGACGGACGCGGGTATCCAGCAGTTCTTGAAAGATGCGGAGAAACTTCCGAAGTGATCGCTGGACCTTTGGACCAGTCGAGAGGGGTTTCGGCAAGAGGTGAGGGCGTGAAGAGCGTGCTGCGCATGCTTGTCCTCACCTTGTTGGTTATGCCGTTCCTTGCGGGCTGTGCATCCAAGGGTGACATCCAAGAAGTCATGCTACCGCTCGCGGTTGTCCGGAAAATCGTGATGGACAACGTGCCGGGCGGAGTTATGAAGCAAAGCCAGAATGGTCGAGAGATCACGGGTCACTACGTTGAGACAAAAAATCTTGATCAGCCAAATGATCGCGCTCGCGAAAGAGCCCAGGCGACAATTACGATTCTAGGTTCGCGCCGGCCGTACGTCCTAATGGTTCGCGTTGAAACGGAGAAGCGAACTCGGGGTTCGAAGCGGCGTTACGACAAGCTTGGAAACGACGAGAAGCTTGCGAAGGAAGTCGTGAAGCGCCTGAAAGAGGCGTTAGCTAATCGTCCAGCAGATATCAACATCGTTGACGAGTTTCGCGCGTTTTGAATAGCCTAGAGTAGTCATCTTAGGATGGATGGCGATAACTCAATGGACTGAGCTGTTAGTGCAAAATACTTTACCCCACTTCCTTAGGAAGAACAGTTTATCTCTCGTGCTGTCGGCCGCGGCGATCGCGAGCTATGGGGCGTGGCTCGTTCTGCCGGAATCCACTTCAGTTCAAGTTATCTACGATCGTTTCATCGCGCGTGAAGAAGCGCGTCCTCGCGTTTTCGAAGAGGGAATTACGGTTCGTTTGAATCGTGAGGCTCCGCCGGTGGCGGCGCTTGAAGAAGCGCTTCGTGAGCAGCCATGGGCATCCGCCGAGAGTGATCCTGCTTCGAGCGTGCATTACATGTACGTGCGTGGAATTGAGCTAAAGGCCGGCGACTCTTCGGGCGGTGCGGTTGAGCCAGTGAAAATGGCTCAGCGGATTTTGGCCGAGAACGATAGTTTCCGTCGTCAGAATGCGCCGACACTCGCGCCGGTATCTGCGCCGATTTTGCCTTCGCTTGCGCCGGAACATCATATTCAGAGACGCATGCAGATGAGCGCGGAGGGGCCAAGCGTCCGTCGTGGCGTTTCGCTTTCGGCGGTGACACCGCGTTCTTCGAACACGAACGTTCGTTCGGTCGAAGAACTTCAGATTGCAGAGTCTCAGTCGGCGTCATCCGAATTGGCTGCGGCCGCTTCGGCGCCGGCAAAAACTGTTGAAAGAACAATCTCGGCTTCTCAGCTTGGAATGACACGAGAGCAAGTGTTAGCGGCTTTGTTGGTGCCGATGTCGGGCGGTCCGATTTTCAAGCCTTCGCCAAAGCGCGAAGTCGCGGCGGCTGCGAAGTCGGATGTGAAGCCGAATACAAGTCTGAATGCGGATCCAAGTCGAGAGATCGCGGAGAGGGCGCTCGGAGCGATGGCGCCGGTGAATCGTCAGGTGACGATTCGTGGTTTGATCGAACTCTCAGGAGGGCTGGCGCTCACGCATGCTCAAGACCACATCGTGGTTCTTCGCGAATCGCGCGGGCAGTTTATCGAGTCGGGCGCTGTTTGGTTGCGTGATGCTCGATACGAAATTTTCGTTGAATCGATGGAAGGTCATCTCATCGCGGAAGTTCGTTCGCCTCAGGGCGAAGTGATCGGCCGCGGTCAGGCGGACCTGGGGACTCTTGTTGGAAGTATCAAGGGTGGGAATCAAAAAAGCATAGATGGCGTGACGTTAAGAGTGACTCCGATCTCGACCGGTATCGGTGGACGTGTTCAGTCTGGTTACACGGCTGGCGCGACCACGGCTTCGGGTGTTTACCGTGCAACGAGGAGCGGGGTTTCGGGCGCAAGGGTCGAGTTCCAACAAACTCCGTCGTCTGTGAAATCGGTAGCGGGCGGTTACTTCGAAGACGTGAAGTTTACCGAAGGCTCTCGGGTTTTAGCTCGTGTCGCGGCTCCTCCGGGTGAGGCGAAAGACCAGGTACACTTGCCGACACTAGCCATGATGACGAGTGGGCAAGAGGCGATTGTCCCTGTGTTCACGAAGAAGATGATGACGGCTCTTGTGAATCTCACAATGCCCGATGCGACTTCGGTGGAAGACGTGATGGAGCGCACCGGTATC
>JAVFAU010000280.1:0-3715 GCA_034002335.1 Bdellovibrionales bacterium
CAGGAGCGTAGAGATGTCGACTCAATCAAGCCCGGTCCACAATCCGATCCCTTATCTGGATCTCAAACCGCAATACCGATCTATGGAAAAGGCGATTCAGGAGCGCATTCACACCGTTCTTGAACATGGTCAGTTTATTTTAGGGCCGGAAGTGCAGGAGTCGGAGACGGCCTTGGCCGCATTTGCCGGATCGAAATATTGTTTAACGGCGGCGAGTGGAACAGATGCTTTGATCATGGCTTTGATGGCGTTGGGTGTCGGACCTGGCGATGAAGTGATCACTACAGGGTTTTCGTTTTTTGCGACGGCCGAAGTGATTTCTCTAATTGGCGCTTCGCCTGTATTCGTCGATATCGACCCTGTGACTTACAACTTGGACGTGTCGAAGGTGGAGGCGGCCATTACGAAGAAGACGAAGGCTATTATGCCAGTCTCCCTCTACGGTCAGCCAGCGGACTTCATTGAACTAGAAAAAATCGCGCAGAAGCATGGTCTTCCTGTTGTTGAAGATGCGGCACAGAGCTTTGGAGCGGTCTACAACGCACCCGTGGGTTCGGCCTATCACGGCAAACGCAGCGGTGCACTCGGTACAATCGGCGCGACGTCGTTCTTTCCGGCAAAGCCGCTTGGTTGCTACGGTGACGGCGGTGCGGTCTTCACGGATGACGAGAACCTTTATAAAAAGATGTCCATCATCCGCACGCATGGCCAAGAGTCGCGCTATCACCATGTTGCGATTGGGATCAACGGTCGCTTGGACACGATTCAATGCACGATCATTCTTGAAAAGCTGAAGCGTTATGGTTGGGAGATCGAGCGTCGTCAGCGTGTGGCCGAGATGTACAACAAAGCTTTTTCGGATTTTGGTGCGAAGTGCGTTGTGCCGAAGGTAAAGTCAGATCGTCAGTCGGTTTGGGCGCAGTACACGGTGCTTGTTCAGGATCGCGATGCGTTTGCCGCGGCGTTGAAGGCGAAGGGTGTTCCGACTTCGGTTCACTATCCGTCGCCTCTTCATCATCAGCCGGTTTACAAAGAGCTCCGCGATAAGTTCAAGTTGCCGGAGGCCGAAAAGGCATCGTATTCGTGCATCAGTCTGCCGCTTTACGCGGACATGCCCGATGAACATATCGAGCATGTTATCAAGGCTGTTCGCGAAGTACTTGCGTGAGTTTGTGTTCCATGTCCTGCATGACAGCGTGGAAATCGTAGTTTTCTACAACAAGATCTCGGCCGTTTTTTGAGAAGAACGGCCATTTTTCTTTTTCACTCAGTGCGAGAATGAGCGCTTCTTTGAGTGCTTTTTGCGAGGCTGGTTGAAAGAGCCATCCTGTTTTTTCTGGCTGGACGACGTCCGGCGAGCCGCCGCTATTTGTGGCGAGACATGGGGCGCCTGCGAGCAGAGCTTCAAGCAGTGTTAGGGCGAAGTTTTCCTTGTAGGTCGCAAGTACGAAAAGATCGAACACGGGCAGATAGAAGCTGCCTCCTTCGAGGCGACCGAGCTTATGGACGCGTGAATGGATGTCGGGGGCGTTCGTGGCAAGGGATGCAATAGTTCCGTCGAGTTCTTTATCAAAAGCCACGGCTTTTGGATCGCTGGCTGTGGCGGGGCCGATCATAAGCAGGTGGAGCTTTTTTTCTGTGGCCATGAGTTCGAGGGCTGCGTGTAAGAGTTCGCCGCTGCCTTTGCCTTGATCGACTCGTGCGATTGTACCGATCACGATGGCATCTTGAGGGAGCTTGAGTTTACGGCGGGCTTCGTCACGAGAAAGAAGATTTTGGACGAAATGAGCGGTGTCGCGCCCATAGCGTACGACTTGAATTTTTTTAGGGCTGATTGGGATATAGCGTTCGAGCTCTTTCTTCGATCTTTCAGAGGAGCACCAGAGCCGATCGACGACGGAATAGGTGAGCGCATGAAGTGGATCTTTTTTGGAGTGGCTGATCCAGATGTGTGTGTAGACGATGATTTTGGGGGCTTTGGCGGTAAGCCCGAGCTTCGATTTGAGCTTCGCCTTAGCGATTTTTGTCCAATGAGATTTTAGCTCTTGCGTGGAGTGAAGGATCACGGCATCGAATGATTCGAAACAAACTTGAGAGGCGTCGGTTTGAACATCAAGACGCCCCTTGAAGTGGGGTTGAGACTCGCTATTTCCTGCCTGCGCGTGTCGACTGCTGGATACGATATGGGCGAGCCGCTCTGACAACGAAGAGTCTTTAAATGCCAAAAATGTAACGTCGTGAATACGAGCGTGATGGAGTGCGACCTCCATGGCGTAAGCCTCGGCCCCAGAGAAACTCGCGCTTTGGTATACGTGCAAAATTTTGAGTTGAGGTGTTTTGTCGTCGGTCATTGAGGATCTCATTGGCGATAGAATTCAAGAACAGCATTGGCGACTTTTTTTTGCTCTTCGAGGCCTGCGAAAAGTGGGAGGCGAACGAGGCGTTCTGAGAGATCGACGGTTAAAGTAAGGTCGCCATGCGTGCGTCCGAATTTTTTGCCGCCAGGGCTAGAGTGAAGTGGGACATAGTGAAACGGTGCTTGGATTCCTGTTGATTTGAGGGCGTCGATGAGTGCCGAGCGTTCGCCGAGATCACGTGTGATCAGGTGGTAGATATGTGCGTTGTGCGCGCACTCTGAGGGAGGAGAGGGACGGCACACGCCGATGGCATCAAGCGTAGCGAAGGTTGATTGATAGTAGTTCCAAATGTCACGGCGTTGGTTCGTAATTTCTTCGGCTCGTTCAAGTTGTGCGAGAAGAAGAGCCGCGAGAAGATCGCTTGGCAGATATGAGGAACCGATATCGACCCATGTATATTTGTCGACTTGACCGCGGAAGAACTGACTGCGATTGGTTCCTTTTTCGCGAATGACTTCGGCACGAGCCGCCTGGTGTTCGTCTTTGATGAAAAGAGCGCCGCCTTCTCCGGAAACGATGTTCTTGGTTTCATGAAAGCTCATGGCTCCGAAGTCTCCCATCGTTCCAAGCGCTTTGCCCTTGTACGAAGCCATGAGGCCTTGGGCGGCGTCTTCGATGACGCGTAGGCCATATTCGTTTGCGATCTTTAGAATCGTATCCATTTCCGCCGCAACACCGGCATAGTGAACGACTGCAATAGCTTTGGTTTTTGCGGTGATGGCGGCTCGAATTTTATTTTCGTCGAGGTTCAGCGTGTCGGGTCGAACATCAATGAAAACGGGAACAGCGCGACGAAGGGCGACCGCATTCGCTGTCGAGACGAAGGTATAAGACGGCATGATGACTTCGTCGCCGGGTTCGAGATCGCAGAGAAGGGCCGCCATTTCAAGTGCTGCCGTGCAAGAGTGCGTAAGGAGTGCATGGGGAGTTTGAAGCTCTGTTTTTAGCCATGCGTGACACTTTTTGGTGAAAGGTCCGTCGCCGGAAATACGTTTCGAAGCAAGGGCTTCGAGCATATAGCGGCTTTCAGTGTCTGAGAGCGATGGCGCGTGAAAAGGAATCGACGTTGGAGTCATGTGCGATTTTGACATTGCAGTTCGGCCTTGAGAGGTTCGAGTTGTTATTTGAATAACATGGAGAAGGTGACTCGCTGTAGCGCAGTGAGACTTTTTCAGGAGGCTTTGTGCAGCGCGTGGGGTGGATTCGAATAGGCGCACTTGGTGACCTTTTGGTCGGACTTGCCGGACTCAAGGAAACATTGGAGCGTTGGCCGGAGGCCCGCGTATCTGTGATCGGAG
>JAVFAU010000281.1:0-3695 GCA_034002335.1 Bdellovibrionales bacterium
GACCAATGGACGAAGCCGAAGGGACATCGACATCACCGAAACGAGTTTCAATCGCGAAATTGCACCGGCGCGCACGTTTGGTTTCATGAAAGACGTCGAGGCGATGCGCTCGCGCGGACTGGCCTTGGGCGGAAGCCTCGAAAATGCGGTTGTCGTAGGGGACGACGGAGTTCTGAATCCGGAGGGCCTTCGGTTTACAGATGAGTTTGTGCGTCACAAAGTTTTGGATGCTTTGGGCGATCTTGTGACCCTCGGGCGCCCTCTTCTTGGGCACGTCGTTTTGTTCAAAGCTGGGCACGACGTGATGAGCAAACTCGTTAAAAAGATTCTAGCGTCTCCAGATCGTACGAAGTCGATTGAGTTGGGTGGCGATTGGGCGACGCCGGTCGCATCGGCCCTGGCTGACTCTTCGCGTGGCTTCTGATGGTTCCACTTGCCTCTTTTTAGGTGTTCGGCTCTAATCGGCGCGCCTTCTAAAGGTAAGGGGAAAGCATGGCAAAGCGCATTGTTATTGGAGTTCCGAAGGAAATCAAAATTTCAGAAAACCGCGTGGGTCTTACGGAAGCTGGCGTAAAGCAGCTGGTTCTTGAAGGTCACACTGTACTTGTCGAAAAAGACGCGGGTGACGGAAGCCGAATTTCGAACGAAGACTACATTCAAGCCGGTGCGACGATCGTCGAAACGGCCAAAGATCTCTACGGTAAAGCGGACATGAACATCAAGGTGAAGGAGCCGCTTGCGGATGAATACGATTTGCTTCGTGAAAACCAGACCCTTTACACATACCTGCACTTGGCTGCGGAGCCGAAGCTGACGAAGGTTCTCTGTGAGCGTCGCGTGAAGGCGATTGCGTACGAGACGATTCAGGCTGAAGACGGATCGCTTCCGCTTTTGACTCCAATGTCGGAGGTCGCGGGCCGTATGGCGACACAGATCGGCGCGTTCTATCTGCAAAAAGACCATGGCGGGAAGGGTATTCTTCTTGGCGGAGTCACGGGCGTTAATCGCGGCAAAGTCACGGTCATCGGTGGCGGCGTTGTCGGTATCAACGCGGCGAAGATGGCTGTCGGTCTTGGTGCGGAAGTGACGATCCTCGATGTGAATCACAAGCGTCTTGAGTATTTGGACGATGTTTTCCAAGGCCGTTTGACGACACTTCACTCGAACTCAGTGAATATCGAAGCGAGCGTTGTGAACTCTGATCTCGTAGTCGGCGCGGTTCTCGTGGCTGGTTACAAAGCTCCGGTTCTTGTTACGAAGGCGATGATCGAGCGCATGCAGCCGGGTTCGGTTGTGGTCGACGTTGCGGTTGATCAGGGTGGCTGTATCGAAACTTGCCGTCCGACATCTCACCAGAACCCGACGTTCGAAATCGGTGGTGTCATTCACTACTGCGTTCCGAACATGCCGGGCGTCGTTTCGCGCACGTCGACTTACGCGTTGACGAATGCGACGTTCCGCTACGGTTCAATGATCGCGGCGATGGGTGTTGAAGATGCGATTGCAAAAGATAAGGCCCTCTTTAAAGGTCTTAACTGCTATGGCGGCAACATCACGTACGAACCAGTCGCACGTTCACTTGATATGGAATACAAGCCTTACCGCATTTAACATGAGGCCTTATCGGCTTTCATAGAGCGGCTGCTTTTGACGGGTGGATGATGAATCCACCCGTTTCATTTTGCCGTAAGAGCCCGTGTGATTTCGTGATGGATGAGACTTGCCAGCAACAGTCCGAACGCGAGTGCGAGCAAGGGGCGTGCGCCGTGTGGAGGCTCGTTTCGGAGTCGCACGCGAACAAGAATTGCGAGAGTTGCGCAAAAGACTCCCGCAAGTAAGACCCAAGCGTAGGGGGCGAGCGTCGGCGATGTTTGCGAGACGCGGCCGTCAAGCGTGAGAGGTTGAACTTGCGACAGACGAGGTGTCGCTGCGGGTAGCGCTTCTGCGAGAACCTGCACGAACGCATTGAGATATCTCCAGAACCAATCGAAAACAGAACCGAAGCCCGTGAGCCATGTCACCATCGCAAGGGGAATCAGGGTTACGCCGAGAAACGGGGCAAGAACGACATTTACGAGTGATGTGAGTGGGTGCGGCAGGCCCATTGTGAAAAGCAGGGGCGTGAGGAGCCACCAGACGGCGCATTGGAGTGCGAGGGCGGAGGTTTTAGGGAAGCGTCTTAGTCCGCTTGTCGTCGATTCGACGGCGACTGATGCAAAGAACGAGAGGGCGAGAGAGAGGAGGTCAAACGTCGATGCGCAAAATGGGAGCGCCATCCATGTACTGAAGAGAGAGACTTCGAGAGGGCGCCAGCCGCGTTTGCTAAGTGGGGCTCTGCAAAACCATTCGAGCCAGGCGCGAAAGACCGGTGGTTGCAGCTGATTGGCCAGGCTAAAGAGCGTGAGAATGATGGCAATGAGCCAACTTGGAAGTCGATGGAGCCTGTTTTGTCGGGGAAGCTTGAAAAAGAGGCGATTGAACACAGGGCGAACTGTTGCGGTGAGAGATTGAGCAAGAATAGTGAGGTGGCCACCTGAGACGACTAAGATATGAATCAGGCCCAGATTTCGCCACGACTCGCGTGTCGTAAAATCTTTTAAGCTACTGCCACAAACGAGTGCCTGAATTTCATTTTTCTGTCGCGCCTTCGGCGTGAACTGCAGGCAGTGTGCATGAAGTGGCTGGGTGATGATTGCTCGTGTAATTGGCAGTATTGTGTGCCCGACGAAAGTAAAGATCGTAAGTAAGATAGCCAGATGAATCATTTCAGCTACTTATGGCAAATCTCGTGAGCGGCTTATGGCATGACAGATTTGTCATTTCGTTACAGAAATCCGAAGATCGGATTTAAGAAGTAAAACAGAACTGACATGGAATCTGTGATTTTCGGTAATTTGTAAGTCGAAACAATAGCTTATGATATGTATAAAGTGTCAGCAATTCGCTGAAAGCCTTATCCAGTCACGGGTCTAAGGTCTGAGAGGTCCAGTCATCCACAAAGACTGTGGATAAGTGTGGGAGAAGTCCCCATGTCGGCTCCGCAGCATCGGTCATCTGGACCCCAAACCGTACTCGCTTTTCAAGAGCCGCAGTGCTCCTTACCATAAAGGGAGTATGAAAAAGCACACGTCAAATCCACGGATGGCCTTGATTGTCTCGATCGCGTTGCTCGTTCCTTCCGCTCTTGTGGGATGTGCGACGTCTCCAAAGAAAGATCTTAAGCAGGTTGGGGAAAAACAAAGCCTGCGAACGGATCGAATCGAAGCGAGATTAAAAAAAGCGGGACAAGAAATCGAGGCTTTGAAGGAGCGTAACGCGGTTCTCCAAAGACGACTTGAACTCGAGCGGCGACGTGCTGAAAACCCGAACACAAATCCAGATTCAACCGAAGCTCTGCGTGCGTTTGATGCAGGGACAACCTTGGATGTGCCGATCGATAACCGAATCGATGTCGGGCAGGCAAACGCTTCGAGTCGCGTGAATGCAAGTCATCGTCGCGACCGTGCGGATCGTATGATGGCTCGTACGGTTTTAAGTTCTCTGAAGGCGGGCAAAGAGAGCGAAGCCGAGCGCACGGCAAACCTGCTTGAGAAATCCTATCCAGATTCCGAACTCGTTGCGGAAACGCGATTCCAGCAGGGAATGCACGCGTTTCGAAAAAAAGATTTTGCGGCGGCGGATCGCTATTTCGCGAT
>JAVFAU010000282.1:0-3695 GCA_034002335.1 Bdellovibrionales bacterium
ATTTCGGCGTCGGTGATTTCATAGAACTGCGTAAAAGGCTCTAAGCAGTTCGTACGGGAATAGAGACGTAAATTCATAGTGTTATTTTGAGGGGCGTGAAGCCCTTGCGGAAAATAAAGTTCAAAGTCCTCCGACTTGAAGTCGAGACGAAAGCTGATGGCAGCTTGTGTTCTGTCGGTCCCGATCTGCATGAAGCTACTTACGGGTGAGTTTGTCGTCTTACATTCGTCGACATCAATCTCTGGGCTATCTGGATCGAGCGCGAGCCCATCCGACGGGAGCATTTGGCTATTGAGTGCGATGGCTAAGTGAGCGGGAAACGGTTTTGAGCGATCAGAAGAAGCGGCTCGAATGTGAATTGTCGTGATGGAGCCGATCTGAGTGCAACGACCATTTGTTTTTTCAAAGGACTCCGAACCGCCGGGCAAGAACTTGCATCCAGAAATGAACGGCAGGAGCCCGATCATCACCAGTGGGGCGATGTTAAAAAAAGTCGATGAAATCTTTTTTGATGGCATTGAATTTCAGTCTAACTAAAAAAAAGGGCTCTTGTATTCATATAATTGCGGCGAGGTCTCATTTCGAGACGCCTCCATTCGAAAAGGATCTGCTGAAATCCATGCCCGAAGGGTGTTGGTAGAAACGCAAATCAAACTCAGGCATCACGGCCAAGAGATGATCGAAGATGTCGGCCTGAATAGATTCGTAAAATTCCCAGCGAATGTCCGTCGCGAAAACATAGATTTCGATGGGAAGGCCCTCGGGCCCTGGGGCAAGTTGCCGCACCAAAAATGTTCGATCCTTATGAACCAGCGGATGCTCTTTTAGATACTGAGTGATGTAGGCGCGAAAGGTCCCGACGTTTGTCAGGCGACGGAGGTTCGACGGCCGCTGATGCAGCTCGGCGGCTAACCCGCTATTGTGTTTCGAGACCTCGTCGCGCTTCTGTTGAAGGTACTCTTTGAGAAGGCGCATTTTAGAGAACGACTCGATGTCGTCTTCAGTGAGAAACCGTATCGAGTTCACGTCGATCGTGATGGAGCGTTTGATACGGCGCCCGCCGGATTCAGCCATGCCGCGCCAGTTCTTGAAAGAATTCTCCAAAAACTTATGTGCCGGAATGACTGTGATTGTTCGATCCCAGTTTTGCACCTTAACGCTGTGGAGCGCGATTTCAACGACATCCCCATCCGCGCCGAACTGAGGCATCTCGATCCAGTCGCCGACACGTATTAAATCGTTGGCCGTTAACTGCACGCCGGCTACGAGCGAAAGTATTGAGTCTTTGAAGACCAATAAAAGAACAGCCGTTAATGCCCCAAGCCCGCTTAACAGTAAGAGCGGTGATCGATCGATGATGATCGCGACGATCCCGATGAAACCGAGAAGGTATGCGACGATCATAATCGTCTGCAGATAGCCTTTAATGGGGCGAGACTTGGCGATTTCGTGCCGACGATAGAGCGATTCGGCGATACGAAGACCGTTTGAAAGCGTCATCAGCGAGGCAATCACAACAAGCACCAGAGTTGATCTCTCGAGGACGACCGTCGCAAGCGGCGGAAGCTCAGGAATCAGTTGAATGCCGTGGGCGAAGAAAACAAGAACCGGGAGGAGGCAGATCCAGAAGATATAGCGGCTGTCCTCCAAGAAAGCGCCGATCCAAAACTGCCTTCTGCCCAAAGTGCGCGCGAATCGCCGGATGAGAAACTTCATCAGGTAATCGACCGCAAAAAGAACAAGAATCAGGAGCGCGAACGAAATGAATCCATCAAGCCAGGCGGAGCGGCCATATGGAAGAAACTCGAGTTGCTTGAGCCCCGGGAGAATTTGGGAGGTTTGTTCGGTGAAATGTTCGATGAGAATCTCAGATGTTTGCATGCTGAGATCTTAAGTAACTTAGGTCAGATGCTTTTGTCCAAACGTAGATTCTTCCAAATGCACTTTACGTTTGGAACCGAGATCGTGCGCCCTTTGGTGTCTTCAGTCGAGAACGTCGCGGGTGCTTTGAGCTTGGTTTTCGTAATTTTACTGTCTTTATGAAGGGGCAGGTTGAACTGAATATCGGCGTCGAAGAGAAAGATTTCGGCTTCGTCATCCGGCGAGGCCAAAGTTTTTGGCTGGCTTTTGATTTCGACGAATAGATCGTTTTGTGTGACCGATCGAAACGTACAGGCATAAGAAAGCTTGGGCGCTGTACATCCTGAAACTTCGACGAGAAGGGGAGGCGTTTTGCCGAAGGCGGTTCGTTCTTCCTGAGTCAGCGCCGAGAGCGTTGTTTCGTCCATGAGCGCATTCTTTTCGCCGTTATGTTCGATCGACAATTTGACCGATGGAGAGTTGCCAGGAACCGATCCCCAAAGGGAGAAGCCTGACTTGTCACAACTCAGTTTTGCGGAGTTCTTAGCAGAGGCCGTGTGCGTGTAGAGGAACGCAGCCAATAATACGAAGCCGAACGACATCGATTTCACATCCACAGAAAGTCCTATCCGTTTATGCACACCATCCAAGGTCTGGTCCGTATAGCACCCCGATTGCGTCGCGCAAAGATAAATTACTCTAGTAAAGTTCTGTTCAACTCGACGTAGGTCGGAGCACCGATTGTAAGGCCCTGAGAGCTCACTGTAGTCTAGTGAGAGAAAATTTAGTGCCCCGTAGTGGGAGGAATTTACATGACGTTCAACTCTATCTTTAAGGTTGCCCGAACTCAGTTCGTACTTACATCCGTTGTTTTCCTTTTGGTCGTTGTCGGTTCTGTGGAAGCTGTCGCCCAGCAGGCGAAGGTTGTGAAGGTTCAAGGTCGTCGCGCGATTGTTCAGTTTCCCGATGAAGCAAGGCCTACAGTCGGACAGACATTGGAGCTGGGAGGCAAGGCGGTCTCATCAAGTGGCGGAAGCGGTTCAAGAGAACAAATTATTGGAGGAGCGGCATCGCTGGACTCGATCTCCTCGGGGGGCGGAAGCAGTACGAGTTCCCTCTCGGTTGAGGGGCGCTATGGTTGGAACAAGGAAATCATGGAGTACGGCGGCCTTGCGGTTTTGCACTATTCATCGTCCGCAGGGTCCAGTGCGCGGCACATGGGCATTGGCGGGTTTTTCGACTTCAACTTGGTGCCGAATGTGGCGGGGACTGAGTTTGTTTATGGTGCTGGTGCGGTCGCGTCGTACGGATCTACCTCCACTGCGGTCGGGGCGGCGGAGACGACGGGTTCAATTATGGCTTTTGAGGGTGGCGCACAGGTAAAGTGGTTTCCTCTTGGAAACTCGGTGGCGATTCGTGGTGATGCGATCTACAAATACGAATCAATCTCGAGAGGCGCGGTCTCGGGAAGCAGCAGCGGCCTGGGTGCTAAAATCGGTTTCTACGTTTATTTCTGATTCGCATGTGATTTGGAAAACTCGAAAGCTAGGTCGTATAGACCTGCTTCGATGAACATCCAAAATTCCAATGCAGCAAGAAGGCGCCCGCGTGGCGCCTTTCCTATTAGGCCAGGAACCATGCTGGCCCACTCAAGCCAGACTTCGTTGATTTCCCCCGAAGAAGTGAGGCGTTCACGTTTTAAGGGCTGTATGAATGGACGAACGACGGCGGGTACAGCCGCGACGAGTGAAAGCTGTGATGTCGCTTTCGCTTGAGGCTTTTGGGCGGCAGACTGAGGTTTTCTGCGATTTACGTTTGAAAGACCGATTGCCATT
>JAVFAU010000283.1:0-3690 GCA_034002335.1 Bdellovibrionales bacterium
CGTCGCGCGGCCTAGGGGCTTTTTTAGTTTGCTGATTCCAAGATGGCGGCGATTCCCATGCCGCCGGCCGTACAGATCGAAATCAATCCGCGCTTCTTGCCACCGCTGGCGAGAAGCTTCGCAAGAGTTCCCGTAATGCGAGCGCCGGTCGCGGCAAAAGGATGGCCGAGAGCCAGGCTGCTGCCGACAGTGTTGAGACGTGTGCGGTCGATCGCCCCAAGAGGAGATTTGAGACCAAGCACATCGCGGCTGTATTCGGCGGATTCCCATGCCTTCATGTTGCAAAGAACTTGGCCCGCAAAGGCCTCGTGAATTTCGATGAAATCGAAATCTGCAAACGAAAGCCTGTTGCGCGTAAGAAGCTGAGCAACGGCTTTGGTCGGAGCCATTAAAAGACCTTCGCCTTGAACGAAGTTGATGGCCGCGGTTTGCACGTCGATCAGTTTCGCAAGCGGCGTTAAGCCGGTTGATTCCGCGCCTTTGCTGTTTCCGATCAACACGCACGCGGCTCCGTCGGTGAGCGGGGAGCTGTTGCCGGCGGTCAGGGTTCCCGCGTTTCGATCGAACGCCGGTTTCAATTTCGCGAGTCGTTCAAGCGACGTGTCGCCTCGTAAAGTGCCGTCTTGCTTAAGGCCTTTGAATGGGATGACGAGATCATCGTAAAACCCGGCGGCGTACGCCTTGGCGCCGTTCAGATGGCTTTTAAGTGCGAGTTCGTCTTGTTCTTCGCGTGAGACTTTCCACTCTTTCACCATCAGTTCGCAATGTTCACCCATCGACATGAGCGTACGGGGTTCGTTGACGCTTGGAACAGCTGGGACAAGGCTTTTGGGTGTGAGCTGAAGAATGGCTTTGGCGCGTTCTCCGAAAGTCCGAGCCTTGTTGAGGTCAAGAAGCGCCCGCTGCATGCGTCTTGAAACCTCAATGGGAAGATCGCTGTTCGTATCGACTCCGCCCGCGATGCCGAGGTTGATTGCGCCGGTATGGGCCTTGAGCCCGATTTGCCAGACGGCCTCGAGTCCCGTGCCGCATGCGCGCTGAATATTGTAGGCCGGTGTGTGTGGATGAAGCTCGGTCGAGAGAACGCATTCGCGCGCGAGATTGAAATCGGCCGAACTGTTCATGACAGCCCCTAGGGCGACGTCATCGATAAGTTTATCTTTGAGACGGGCGCGACTCACGAGGCCGTTTAAGGCTGTCGTCATGAGTTCTTTGCGGCTCACATCCGAATAGCTTGTTTGGCTTTTGGCGAAAGGGATGCGGGAACTTGCGAGAACGTAAACATCACAGCTGTCAGTTTTCATTGACCCACCTCTTTTTCAATAAGGCTACGCAAGAGAGGTGGGGCGAGTCAAATCGGTCGGCTGTTCGCGAGGCGATCTGGTTACACTGTCTGTCGCGAACGAAGACCGTGATGCCGGTAAAGGCTTTGGGAGATCATCGCTGAGACGCCGCAGAATGCGATGACGGAGGTCATCGGGAGCGAGCTCTTGGAGTGCATGAGGCTCACGGTTAAACTCGCAAGACTTGCCAGCACGAATTGAAGGGTGCCGATGAGGGCGGAGGCCGCGCCGGCGCGGTGACCTTGGTGGGCGAGCGCTTCGGCTGTCGTATTGGGAAAGACCATTCCAAGCGATGCGATGTAAAAGAAAAGAGGTGCCGTGACTCCCATGAGGCCGACGTTTTGAACAAAGCCACCTGGCATCAATGTGCTTGTAAGCGAGGAGCCAAACAGAGCGAGGCCCGCGAGCATGGTGACACGAAGCGAGTATCGGAGAACCTGGTCAGGTGAGCGCTTTTTAAGGAGTCGAGCGTTGAGTTGCGAAGCGAGAATAAGACCAAACGCATTGAGCCCGAAGAACCAACCGTAGTGGTCGGGAGAGATGCCGTAAAGCTCCATGAATACAAACGGAGAGCCGGTGATATAGGCGAACATGCCTGCTTGGGCAAAGCCTCCGGCAAGCGCGTTCCATGTGAACGTCGGGTCTTGCAGAATGGAGAGGTAGGTGGAAAGAACGGAGTTGGTTTGTCGAGGGGCTGTTTCGGTGCGATGAGTTTCAGGAAGCCAGTTGTAAACGGCAAAGATACAAAGCGCCGCGAGGGCGCTGATGAGCCAGAAAATGGAATGCCAGTCGGAGACTCTCAACAAGTAGCCGCCGAAAATCGGGGCAAGAATCGGCGCAAGCCCCATAACGAGCATGAGGAGCGAGAAGACGCGTGCCGACTCGGAGTGGTTGAACAGATCGCGAACCATGGCGCGCGAGATCACCATGCCGGCGCAGCCGCCGAGCGCCTGAAGGAAGCGAAACGCGACGAGCATTTCAATTTCCGTTGAAAGGGCGCAGCCAATGGAAGCCGCGATATAAACCGTCATGCCAAAGATAAGAGGGCGTTTACGGCCGTAGCGATCTGAAAGGGGGCCGTAGAAGAGTTGGCCAATCGAAAGGCCGGCAAAGAACGCGGCCAGCGACCACTCCACCTGAGCGATTGAAACTTGAAAGTCCTTGCCGATTTGCGTGAAGGCCGGAAGGTACATGTCGATCGAAAGGGGGCCGAATGCAGTGAGGGCCCCGAGGATCAGAATAAAGAGCGCTTTCTCGTCACGAGAAAGCGAAGAGGACGACGACATGCTATACCGCCTATGGCGTTCCTACCAGAACGGAGCGTAAATCGAGATCAGAACCGCGCCGTTACTGCGACTCGAATATCTTGACCAGCATCGTCGATCTGCGAACCATGGCGACGATACGCGCGATTCGAGAGGTTCGTGACTTTGGCGTTCAGAGTCAAGTCGTTGGAGGGCTTCCAGTTTAAGCTTGAGTTAAACAGAGTATAACCTCCAGTTGCGAGCGTGCCGTTGGGAACGCGCTCCTGATCGAGAACGATCTCCGTATCGGCTCCGAGCACGAGACTGTCGGTGATGGCGTAGCCAACAAGGAAAGCCGTGCGATCGGCCGGAGTGTCGGCGATCGGTTCGTCGGCCCGACGGTTCAGGCCGCGAATTGTTGAAGCGGAGACTTCAAACGACCAACGCGCCAGGGTTTTGTGCAAATGTAGTTCGGCGCCGTAGAGAGTCGCGCGGTCGATGTTGCTAAGTCTCGTCGTGCCGGCCGTCATGTTGACATCGCGAACGATGAAGTCATTCGCTTCGGTCAAAAAAGCGACAAGTGAGTAAGACCATGGGTTTGAATCTGCCTGAGCCCGACCGCGGAGTCCGAGTTCAAACGTGTCGGCGACTTCCGGTTTCAGGTTCGGGTTTGCCTGAAAGAAGTTATTGGGAACCATGGGTGGTTGCCCCGGAAAGTGAAGCCCCGAGACGTACAAGTCTTGAATGCGAGGGGCGTTGAAGCCGCGTCCCCAGCCGGCAAAGACGCTCTGTTCGCTTGTTTCCGTTTTAAGAGTTTCCCACGTGAGATAGAGCTTGGGAGAAAGAGCGGACCCCTCGTTGGTCGCGAGCGCCGTGTTCGAGGGTTTGGATTCATAAAAATCCGCTCTTAGGCCCGCGAGCAAAGAAAAGCTTTCGCCGAGATCCACGGGTTGTTGCGCGTAAATGCCGTACTGGGTTGTCTCGCCATTAGGGAAGAGACCGTAGACGGCGCCGGCGCGTTCGCCTTTGTTCTCGTCGATGAAGCCTTCGAAGCCGAGAACGGACCGTCCGCGAGTCGCAAGAGGTGTTTCGAATTCGGCGAA
>JAVFAU010000284.1:0-3690 GCA_034002335.1 Bdellovibrionales bacterium
GGAGTCACGATTAAATCGGGCGCAGGTATCAACAACACGTTTGTTCCATTTCAACTTGTGGGCGGTGCGGAGCTTCGTCCCCTAGAAATGAAGAACTGGAGCTATTTTGGCGAACTCGGTTTGAACCTCAATAAGTCGTTTAGCTACGTCTCTCTCGCGGTTGCGTATCGCTTCGAAGACGTCCGCAGCCAATCAAATCCAGGCTTCTAATTCGACTTCCTAGAAAAAAGGGAAATAAAAAAGAGGTGGGCTTCCCCACCTCTTTTTTTTGCGAAACGTCTTGTTACCGGATGTCCCTACTGAACATCTTTGTAATCGGCATCAATGACGTCGTCGCCGCCTTTCGATTCAGACCCGGCCGAACCCGCGGTCTGAGCATCGCCCGCAGCACCGGCTTCACCCGTACCCGTAGCACCCTTTTTCTCATAGAGCGCTGTCGAGATCTTGTGGCTAAGCGCCTGAAGCTTGTCGAAGACTTCCTTTAGTTCCGTCGGTGTCGAGTCTTGGTTCGCCAAAAGCGTCTTCGCTTTCGAAAGCAAGCCTTCAACTTCGGACTTATCAGAGCCTTCAACCTGCGAGCCGTTGTCTTTCAACAGCTTCTCAGTGCTGTACACCAAACCATCGAGGTCGTTCGCCACTTGAGCGCGTTCGCGACGTTTCTTGTCTTCTTCCGCGTGCTCTTCGGCGTCTTTCACCATGCGCTTGATCTCGTCATCGCTCAGACCCGATTTCGCCGTGATCTTGATCGTCTGTTCTTTGCCGGTTCCAACATCAACCGCTTTTACATTCAAGATGCCGTCCGCATCGATGTCGAATGTAACCTCGATTTGTGGAACGCCACGTGGAGCCGCAGGGAGACCGACAAGCTCAAAGCGACCAAGCGTCTTGTTGTCTCGTGCCATCTCGCGCTCCCCTTGAAGAACGTGGATGTCAACCGAGCTCTGGTTGTCCGCTGCCGTCGAGAACTTCTGCGACTTATTCGTTGGAATCGTCGTGTTGCGCTCGATCAGCTTCGTCATGACTCCGCCGAGTGTTTCGATACCAAGAGAAAGAGGCGTTACGTCGAGAAGAAGAACTTCCTTCACGCTGCCCGTGAGAACTCCACCCTGAATCGCCGCACCGATCGCGACAACTTCGTCTGGGTTCACAGAACGGTTCGGTTCTTTACCAAAGAATTCCTTCACCGCTTTTTGAATCGCAGGAACACGCGTCGATCCACCGACCAAGATCACTTCGTCGATTTCGCCTAGGCTGAAGCCTGAATCGGCCAAGCACTTCTTGCAGGGCTCGATCGAACGACGAACGAGATCTTCTGTCATTTGTTCGAACTTCGAACGCGTGAGCTTGATCTGCAAATGCTTAGGACCCGTCGCATCGGCAGTGATGAACGGAAGGTTGACTTCCGTTTCTTGTGCCGACGAAAGCTCGATCTTCGCTTTTTCCGCCGCCTCTTTAAGGCGCTGCAAAGCCATTTTATCTTTCGTTAGATCGATACCTTGATCTTTTTTGAACTCGTCGACCAACCATTGAAGGATCGTCGTATCGAAGTTGTCTCCGCCGAGATGCGTGTCACCGTTGGTCGCTTTCACCTCAACCATCGTTTCGCCGCTCACTTCGGTAACCTCGAGAATCGAAATATCGAACGTTCCACCACCGAAGTCGTAAACCGCGATTTTCTGATCTTTCTTTTTGTCGAAGCCGTAAGCCAACGCCGCCGCTGTCGGCTCGTTGATGATACGTTTCACGTCAAGACCCGCGATGCGACCCGCGTCTTTCGTCGCCTGTCGTTGAGCGTCGTTGAAGTACGCAGGCACCGTGATGACCGCTTCTTTGACTTCGCTTCCGACGTAGTCTTCCGCAACACGCTTCAACTTCGCAAGAACGGCCGCGCCGATCTCTTCTGGAGAAACGACATTGCCGCCGATTTTAAAACCGCAGTCGTTGGCGCCTTTTTGTACCATGTTGTAAGGAACGAACTTCAGTTCTTCCTTCACTTCGTCATAGCGACGACCGATAAAACGTTTCGCCGAGAAAATCGTATTCTCAGGGTTTGTAACAGCCTGGCGTTTCGCGATCTGTCCAACAAGCTTCTCGCCATCTTTTGCGAAAGCCACAACCGATGGAGTCGTGCGCGCGCCTTCTTCGTTCACAAGAACTTTCGGCTCATTGCCTTCCATGATCGCGACGCAAGAGTTGGTCGTTCCAAGGTCAATTCCGATAATTTTTCCCATAATATTCAGTTCCTTAATCAATTCAGTTTTCAAAATCGTATTCACGATCACACTCAACATGAGTCGCCCTGGCGATCCGTCAAGCCGTGAAATCTCCTAAAATTTCAGCCAAATAGGCCCTTTTTCGCGGGCAAGACTTTTTCGCCCTTCTTCTCAGCAACCTCACGGAGCAGCTTTTCCTCGTCGCGCGAGAGTTTGGCCGGAATTGAGACATCCACCGCCAAAACCAAGTCTCCTCGCCCCTTGTTACGCAGCAATGGAACACCGCGGCCTTCAACACGTATGCGAGCGCCCGGCTGAGTTCCCGGCGGAACCCGTACCGTCTCAGTTCCGTCGATTCCCTCAAACTCGATTTCCGTTCCGAGAAGAGCCTGAAGATACGAGACATCAAGAGCCGAGTAGAGATGACTGCCCTCTCGCTCAAATCGCTTGTGGTCTGCGACTTGAATTTCGACATAGAGGTCGCCGGGCGTACCGCCTCGGAACCCACCCTCGCCCTCTGCCGCAACTCGAAGCTGCGTGCCGGTATCGACACCGGCAGGGACCGTCACTTTGATTTTTCGCTGTAGCTTCGAACGCCCGCGACCCGAACAAGACGTGCACTTGTCTTTGATCATCTGACCTGAGCCATGACAAGTCGGGCACGTTGTCGCGACCTGAAAGAAGCCCTGCCGCGCGATGACCTGTCCCTGGCCGCCGCATGTCGTGCACGTCGCCGGCTGCGAGCCTTTTTTGGCGCCTGTACCGTTACAGGGTTCGCAGTTTCCTTCGGTTTCAAACTGGATTTCTTTTTCGACGCCGCTGACGACTTCTTCCAACGTCAGTTCCGTGCGATAGCGAAGATCCGCTCCACGCGCGGGCCCAGTCTGTCGACCACGCCGACGGCCTTGAGAAAACGGATCGCCGCCACCGAAAGCCCCGCCAAAGAAATCTCCAAAAATATCGGAGAAGTTTGCAAAGATATCGTCGACGTTTTGGTACTGCCCGCCGCCGCCGCCACCGCCTTGAAAAGCCGCGTGACCGAAACGATCGTAGCGAGCGCGCTTCTCCGCGTTGCCAAGAACTTCATAGGCGTTGGCCGCCTCCTTGAATTTCTCTTCGGCCGAAGCATCACCGCGGTTTTTATCCGGATGGTACTGAAGCGCTAGTTTGCGATACGCTTTTTTGATCACGTCGGGAGCGGCATCGCGCGCGACACCCAGGATCTCGTAATAATCTCGTTCTGCGGCCATGGTGGCCAATATGAGGCTGTTCAAACACAGGTCAAGTTCGAACCCGATATTTTGCTGAGAAGAACCGGCGGCCTCCTCTTCTGCTTGATTTTTACGCTATTTCTCCTGAGAGCGCTGGCTTTTCGCAAGCTCGGCGTCGATCTCTTTGAGGCGCAGACGAAGGTGCTCCGCCTTGTCTTCCTCAATTCCTGAGCGCAGCAAATCCTCTAAAACCGACTTCGCCAAAA
>JAVFAU010000285.1:0-3682 GCA_034002335.1 Bdellovibrionales bacterium
TCTTTCATTTGATCCATGTATCTCTACACGCCGGCTAGAATCTGCGTCGCCGCCGCCCCTTGCGACTTGTCCGTCGTTCCAAACCGGATGGCCGTGAGCTCAGCCCGTACGGGCTGAGCCAGTTGAAAACGCGCCTCGGCCAAGAAACGAACCGTCGCTTCTTTCGCAAGCGCACCCGCCGTGCGGTGCATACTGATCACGGAGTTGTACCCTTGAGTCGCCTTCGTTACAGCGCCGCTCCGACGGTTGTAATCCGCAATTCTGAATGTCGATTCGATTCGTCGTTCCTCAGAAGGTCCTTTGTTATCCAAGTACAACTGATAAAACTGAACAGCGCGCTTTTCGAGATTCCGTCGGCGCCACATTTCCGCTTCTAAGAAGTACGTGTCGATGCGATCCGAACGCTTCGAGTGACGACGATACGCCTCGTAATTCGTTCCCGCCTCGGACGTATTTCCCAAACCATCCCAAATGAGGGCCGCGTTGAAGAAACCGTTCACAGCCTTCGCGTCTTTCGTATTCGTATTGGCGTAGGCGGCATACTGCTGAGCCGCCAGATCCAGCTGTCCCGTTTGTTGGTAGATCTTGGCGAGCGCGTTGCGGGCGTCATTCTTAAGCGTTCGCGTGCGGTTGTCCTGACCCGGATTCGCCAGAACAAGCTGGTAGTTCTTAGCCGCATCCGTCAGCTCGCCCGATTTTTCAAAAGCTTCAGCCGCTTTGAATCGCGCCGCAAGGCCAAGCTCCGCGTTGAGGGTCGAAGCCGCGAATCCCTCGAACTCTTTTGCGGCACCCTTCTGATCGCCCTGAGACGCCAGCTTTTCAGCCTTCGCGTAGTTCGCCTTCTCAAGCATCGTACGAATCTGCTGACCGAACTTCGAGCGCGCAATCGCCGGGTTCGTCAAGAACTGCCGACCTTTATCGGCCAAGCCGACAACGTCGTCTTTAAGTTTATAGGTATCAAGAATCAAGTTACCCGCGATTTCACCGTTTTCAGAGTTCGGGTTTGCGTACAACGTTTTCTCGAAAATCGGCATAGCCTGATCGAAATGGTTGTAGCTGTAGTAAATGACGCCCAGACGACGTTCGATATCCGAAACCTTTTCTCCTCGAGGGAAGGACTGGATATACTTAACGGCCGCGCGCTCGAATCGTTCGACCGAGTCATCAAACGGTAGCTTTTCCAGGTTTTTTCCACGCTTTTCTTCGATCTCTTTCGCCGAAGGCAGCCCCTTTTCGTACGCTAGAACGGCGTTCAAAAGAGCCTTTTCTTTATATTCGCCTTTCGTGTCACGATCCGCGGCCATCGAGTACAAGCGAGCCGCATCGTTGTAGCGCGCCATATCGAACATCAACTCCGCGAAGAAAAACTGCATCTCCGCGATTTGAGGAGAATCCGCAAAATGCTTCAAATATAGAACGTAGGCACCATGCGCGGACTCTTGAGAAAACCTTGCGCGTGAATTCTGCGCCGTTTGATGAAGCTGCAAAACATGGTTACGCAAAGTGGTCTCTTGCAATTGGGCGACGTCGTTCACGAGTTTTTGATTTTTCGCGTTCTCTTTAGCCCACATCGAACCCGGACCGAAGTTTTCAAGCCAGAGTTCAAGTTGTTTGCGGAATTCCCGCGCATCCGCCGTCGCATTGGACAGCACGATTTGATATTGATACTCGGCCGCGCGTTCGCCCGTGACATTGAAACTGATCAACTGACGGAATAGGTGGGCCGCCGACTGACGACGCCCCTGGTCCGCAGTGAGGTATGCCAAGCGTTCAAGCATCTGAATCGCGGCACGGTCATCACCCGTCACTCTTCTGAAATCATCGTAAGCTCGCTCCACGCTGCCTACGTCCGCGTAAAACGGAACGTAATCGCGAAGGGCCTCGATCGCGAGACGAATTCGGTTGATCGAGCGTCGCCCCTCGACGTTCGACGAAGCCTCCGAAGCGCGGCTCATTCTCACGACGCGATCGAGATACTTAAGGGCTTCAGGCGTTTGCCCAAGACGGTACAAACACCACGCGGCTTTGTAATACGCGAAAGAGGCCAAGCGCGCACGGCGAGCTCGAATGACTTTTTGATAGTTAGCGTACGCCAAACGCCAGTTTTCATTTTCGAAGTAGAACTCACCGAGAGCGAAATGCGATTCGGTCACATACACGCTGTCCGGGTAACGAGTCACGAGCTGCCGGTAGAAGTCTTCACCCAGTTTGGTGTTGCCGAGTTCAAAATGATTGTAACCAAGAAAGAATAGCGCTTGGTCGATTTTGGGATCATTCGGGAAGTCTTTTACGAACCACTCGTAAAGCTGTATGGCCTTGCGATGGTATTCACGTGTCACGCTGGAGTCGAGTTTTGGCTTAATTCGCGTCTTCTTTTCGAGAAACGCCTTTACCTGCTTGTCATACTCCGTTTGAACGCGAAACTCGACAAGTCGCGCCTTTTCCACGTATCGCTCGGCCAGACGAAGCCAGATTTCGCCTCGATTCGCGCTTCGTTTCGTCTGCTGGGATAAGCGGAAGAGTTCGCGAATCTCTTGATCCAAAAGCTTTTCGTATTCCGCTTCTTTACTACCTGATTCATAAAACGAGCTCGACCGAGGCGGCTTCACCGCGCCCATGCTGCGAGCCTTCGGCGCCGGTGCCTGCAGAGCGCGCGACCTGGGCAAAGCCTGACGTCTTACGCTTCCGCCGATCTCTCCCGATCTTGGGCGCGCGCTTTGAGCGCTCGGCGCGGGCGGAGCCGCTCTTCTCGTATTTCGTTGCTGCTGACGAGCGCGTGGCGCCTGGTTCCTCTTGTTCGATGCGTTTTCGCGCGCACTTGCGACATCGCGATCCATCGCCTGTTCGATTTCGGAATACCCCTCGTGCGGAAGCACAAGAAGAGTCGCCGCCGCCAACGGAGCCAGCGACAGGAGTCTTAGTCTATATCGAGCGGCTTTGTCTTTTGCAGAAGAACTTTTCATCTCTTACTCACACGCTTTCACACCGACGTAGTGATAGTTTCCGATTTCATCCAGCCAAAATTCGCCCTTAAACGGCCAGTAATCGAAGCCGTTCTGTATATAGAAGCTGCGGCTCTGGTTTTCGTCGACTTGCTCTCTGACAAGCCCCTTACCCGCGATCTCTTTCTTAACCGCTTCTTTCTTGCCCGAAATCATATCGAGACGAATCAGTCCGGCCTGCTCGAAGTGACCTGCCAGTTCAGACTGAATTCGCTCAAGATGCCTACGAATCACACGTCCCGCCAAAGCTTGCGTCGATTCAATACGACGAGACACCACTCGTGCCGCGTATCGACCGATACGCGACTCTCGCCATGTCGCCGGAGCTTGATCGATACGAGCCTTCTCTTTTTCAAGATTGCGGATGTAGGCCATCGCTCGTCGCACATCGCCTTCGCGTAAAACTTGACGCGCAACCAAGAACGGCATTTGAACCTGTCTTTTCGCCGCTCCGCTTTTCTTCATTTCCTCGAAGTTCTCATCAATTTTTTTCAGATCACGATACAACGTGAGAGCTGAACTCACGGAAGACGCCATCAACGATCTTCTCAAATCTCTCTGCACGGGCGTGTAAACTCGTTCGAATAACCCGAGCGTCGTTTCCATTTCGTCGTAACGGCAAATGTAGTGGTAAACAATCGACCTTAGCAGCAACGACTCTGGCTGATAGAACTCTTCGT
>JAVFAU010000286.1:0-3678 GCA_034002335.1 Bdellovibrionales bacterium
GAACCGTGTCGGCGCCGGAGTCTTTGATAACTCCCGCGACCGTCTCGGCGAAAACCTCTGGGTTGTACTGATCAAACGCGGCGTTGTCGCCCGCGAAGGCTTCGTTCACGCCCCAGCCGCCAAGCGTTCCCGCCGCGGCTTTTGCTCCTGTTCCGAGAACGAGAACTTGAGTCGTAAGAGACGCAGCTCGAGCCGCCGTAAGGAGTTCAAGGGCGCCTTTTTTAATCTGTCCGTTCGCGATTTCCGCAAAAACTAAAACTTTCGACATCATCCACCTCGCCTTACAGAACTTTCGCTTCTTGGCGAAGAAGCGTTGCTAGAGTTTTCGCCTGAGCTGCCGCATCGCCTTCGATCATTTTGACAGCGGGTTTTTCTGCCGGCAGTTGGTAGTTCAAATGTTTCGTGCGCGCATCCGAAGCGGAGACGCCAAGGCTCTCGAGTGTGAGTTCCTTGATGGGTTTCTTTTTCGCTTTCATAATGCCGGGAAGGCTCGGGTAGCGAGGCATGTTGAGGCCTTTGTTCGCCGCGATGAGGGCAGGCTTCGACAATTGAAGAACCTCTTTCGTTCCGCCTTCAACTTCGCGCTCCGCTGTGAGCTGATCGCCGACTTCGAGTTTCGAAATAACGGTTGCGTGAGGAATCGCGAGGAACTCGGCGACCATTTGGCTTACCGATGCCAGGTTGTCGTCGATCGCAAGTTTGCCGGTGAAAATCGCACCGAATTCACCCTCAGCTTTGATTGCGGCTGCGAGCGCCTTTGCCGTAACAGTCGAGTCGATGTCGTCGCCGGCGTCGATGACGATGGCGTCGTCCGCGCCCATCGCGAGGGCCGTGCGGAGGGTTTCAACTGTACGAGCCTTTGGTCCAACAGACACAACGGTTACTCCCGTTGCTTTGCCGCCGTCGCGAACTTTAATGGCTTCTTCGACAGCGAATTCGTCGTAAGGGTTCATGACCCACTTGATACCCGCCGTGTCGATTCCGGAGGCATCGGCTTTTAACTTAATTTTGGTTTCCGTATCGGGAACCTGTTTGACGCAAACAAAAATTTTCATGAGTACATCCCCAAGTATCTTTACTCTCTTGCCTCGACCCTTATGTCAGAAGATAAGCGATGAAGCAAAAGTCTAAATGAGCACGAAGCGTTGGACAGCGTCAGGCAACAGGCGTATTGATACAATACTGATAAATGGCAATGCTCAATGGCATCGTCGCTCGAAACCCTTCGCTTATTCCCTGTCATTACAGATGTTTAGGTGTGTATGAGAGGGTGGCGGCAAGGGTGTCAGCACCGCTGGTATCGACTCGAATTCGGTACCGGTTCAGAAAGGAATGGTCTCGTGAATTATCTCTTCTCCGCGATCGGTCGAAAGCAACTGATGGCGGTAACAGGAATCGCGTGGAGTTTGTTCGTACTCTCACACATGGCGGCAAACCTTCTTATCCTCTTCGATGCAGAGGCGTACAACAAGTACAGCCATGCGCTGATCTCGAATCCGGCCATCTACATTGCCGAAGCGGGGTTGGTGTTAATGATTCTCGTTCACATTGTGAACGGCATTAAACTCACGATCGAAAACAAAGCGGCGCGTCCGCAAAAGTACGCGATGGTTCCATCGGGCGAAAAAGCTCCGCGCTTTCAATCGAAGTGGATGGTTTACCACGGGACATTGCTCGCGATCTTTCTTGTGTGGCATTTGGTGACCTTCAAGTTCGGAACTTACTATGCCGTGACGTACGATGGTGTTGAGATGCGTGATCTTCACCGCCTTGTACTCGAGGTTTTCCAAGAGCCGTTCTACGTCGTGTTCTATCTTCTGTGCATGGTGGCTGTCGGCTTTCACTTGAGCCACGGATTTTATTCGTCGTTTGCTTCACTCGGTCTTTATCATCCGCGCTTTTCGCCGATGCTCAGCAAATTTGGAGTCCTGTATGCGGTGATCGTTGCCGCGGGCTTCATGTCACAACCGATTTACGTCTTCTTCTTGGCCGGAAAATAGGCCGGAAAATTAGGCCGGAGAAATAGGAGCTATAGAGATGAAACTCGATTCAAAAATTCCAGGCGGCGATCTCGAGGAAAAGTGGTCCAAGTACAAGTTCGATATGAAACTTGTGAACCCGGCGAACAAACGTAAGCACACGGTCATCGTCGTGGGAACGGGACTCGCGGGCGCATCGGCGTCGGCGACGATGGGTGAGCTTGGCTACAAAGTTAAAACGTTCTGTATTCACGAATCTCCTCGTCGCGCTCACTCGATCGCGGCACAAGGCGGTATCAACGCGGCAAAGAACTACCAGAACGACGGCGACTCGGTTTACCGCTTGTTCTACGACACGGTTAAAGGCGGCGACTTCCGCGCGCGCGAAGCGAACGTCTATCGTTTGGCTGAGATTTCTCCGAACATCATCGACCAGTGTGTCGCGCAAGGTGTTCCGTTCGCACGTGAGTACGGCGGCACACTCTCAAACCGTTCATTCGGTGGCGCTCAGGTTTCGCGTACGTTCTATGCTCGCGGACAAACGGGTCAGCAGCTTTTGATCGGTGCGTACCAGGCGATGATGCGCCAGGTGGCGGCGGGTCAGGTTGAGCTTCATTACCGTCGTGAAATGCTTGAGCTTGTGGTCATCGATGGCCAAGCGCGCGGCATCGTCGTTCGTAACCTCGTAACGGGTGAACTTGAGTCGCACGCGGCGGACGCGGTGATTCTTGCGACTGGCGGATACGGGAACGTTTTCTACTTCTCGACGAACGCGAAACTTTCGAACGTCACGGCATCTTGGCGCGCGCATAAAAAAGGCGCGGCTTTCGGAAACCCATGCTTCACTCAAATTCACCCGACGTGCATTCCGTTCTCGGGCGATCACCAGTCGAAGCTGACGCTCATGTCCGAATCGCTTCGTAACGACGGACGCTGCTGGGTTCCGAAACAAAAAGGCGATCCGCGCTCACCGGAGCAGATTCCCGATGCTGAACGCGATTACTACCTTGAGCGCGTATACCCAAGCTTCGGAAACCTCGCTCCTCGCGACGTTTCTTCGCGTCAGGCGAAGTATCGTGTCGACGAGGGTTTGGGTGTCGGACCCACGAAGGTCGCGGTGTATTTGGATTTCCGCGATGCGATCAATCGCGTCGGCAAAAAAGGTATCGAAGAAAAGTACGACAACCTTTTCGATATGTACGCGAAGATCACGGGCGAAGATCCGTACAAGGTTCCAATGCGCATTTACCCTGCGGTCCACTACACGATGGGCGGCCTCTGGGTAGACTACAATTTGATGTCGACGATCCCAGGTCTTCACGTTCTTGGAGAGGCGAACTTCTCGGATCACGGGGCCAACCGTCTTGGCGCATCGGCCCTCATGCAAGGTCTGGCGGATGGTTATTTCGTTATTCCAAACACGATCGGCCACTATATCGCGAGTTCAAAACTTGAAAAAGTCGATGCGAATCACGATGCGTTCAAAGCGGCGAAGGCTTCGGCTCAAGAGCGTATCGATAAGCTGTTTGGCGTGAAGGGGTCGCTAACGGTCGACGATCTTCACCGAAAGCTTGGCAACATCATGTGGGAAAAAGTCGGCATGGCACGCAACAAAGCGGGTCTTGAGACGGCGATTCAAGAGATCGGCAAGCTTCGTGATGAATTCTGGAACGAAGTGCGCGTGAGCGGTGAAGCGAGC
>JAVFAU010000287.1:0-3674 GCA_034002335.1 Bdellovibrionales bacterium
CTCGGTGCGGAGTGCATCGTTCTTGGAAATCAACCAAACGGATTTAATATCAACGACAAAGCGGGCGCGCTTTATCCGGCCCGTGTGGCCGAGGCTGTGCAACAGTACCGAGCGGATGTGGGAATCGCATTTGATGGCGATGCCGACCGCGTTGTGATGGTCGACGAAAAGGGTAATGTCGTGAATGGCGACCATATCCTTGCGGTGTGCGCGCTTCATATGAAAGCGCAGGGTCGCCTGCCGAAGGACACGGTCGTTGCGACTCAGATGTCGAACTTCGGGCTCGATAAGCTGATGCGCGAGTACGGCATCAATGTCGTGCGCACGGATGTCGGCGACAAATACGTGGTCGAGGAGATGCGCAAGCATGGCTATTTGCTGGGAGGCGAGCAGTCCGGGCATATCATCTTCTTGGAGCACACGACGACAGGTGACGGTGTGATTGCGGCTCTCAACGTTTTGGCGGTGATGAAGTCGGCGGGACAGTCGCTTTCGCAGCTCAACGAGAAAATGACAGATATGCCGCAAGTCCTCATTAACACGCGGGTTCGCAGACGTGATGAGCTCTCGAATATCAAAGGCTACGCCCAGTGTGTGGCTGAAATCGAAAAAAAGCTTCGGGGCGAAGGTCGAGTGTTTGTACGTTTCTCGGGAACGGAGCCCGTGATTCGTGTTCTTGTTGAAGGGCCGGATCGCCAGGAAATCTCTCGCTATGCCGAGGAGATCGCAAGCTTGCTTGAGCGCGAGCTTTCGTGATGAGGGCATGAGGAAGGCGTTCACGCTCGAAAAACCGACGTTACAAGAGCTTCAGGCCTTTGCTCGTAAGTGGGCTCGAAGCGAGGCCCATCGGGCGCGTCCGACGTTGGTTTTTTTGGACGGGCGAATGGGCGCCGGTAAAACGAGTTTCGTTGTGAGCGTAGCCGAGGCTTTGGGCGCGCCAGACGCGGCATCACCGTCATTTGCTCTTCATACGCGCTACGAAGGAGACCTAGGGATCGTCGATCACCTTGATCTCGATCGCTTGGAGTCGATGGATGATCTCGAGTCGATTGGCTTTTGGGATCTTATTCAAGCTGCGAAATCAGAAGGTGGAAAAGGTATCGGTCGCTTCGTCATGATTGAGTGGGCGACACGTCTGGAGGAGTTCGGAGCGGGGGCGTACGGCGCTCCTTGGACCTCTGGCTTTCAAGTCGATTCGTTGAAGTTTTCGGGGCCGCCAGATTGGACGGTTAACTTGCTTTCGACATCGTCCCACGAAGATTTTTAAAGATCCGCGCGAGATCAAACGAGAGTCGCTCCATCAGACGGAGAGACTGACGGTAATCGATTTTTGAGTTTGTGAAACCAAGTAACATTCCACCCATGCGGCCATCGATCATGATCGGCAAAATCGTCGCATGCTTAGGCGGCATTCCGCGATAGAACTCGTTGAAAAACTGCTGGTTGACGAGGTTTGTTACGACGTAACCATGATAAGGCTTCGCGGTGCGGAGCACGATTTTGAAAATACTGGGTTCCGTGAGGTCGATCGATTCGGGCTTTTCGCCTTTAACCGAAAGAAAGAGATCGCTCCACTTCCAAGGAACGAGTTGGCCATCCTTGAAGAGAAGAATCATAGATGTTTCAAAGATATTGCAAGCCTGAAGCAGGGCTTGGGCCCCGGCTTCGTCGATCGTCGTACATTGATCAAGATGAACGGGCTCGAGTTTGTTTACAGGGATGATCTTCGAAGCGTAGTTGATTTTCGCAGGAGCCGGTTTGCTGACGCTGACTCCCGAGATCGACGACGTCACAGGAGATTGTTGCGACGCAGGCGCGGTCGAAGGGGTTGCGGCGGCCGCACCGAAGATAAAGCTTGTGACAGGTGGCGCCTCGAGACGACGACTCTTCGTCGTGACGGGAGGAGGCGTCGCCGATGTGTTTGAGAGGCTGGCCGAACTTACGCCGGGCTCGGTTGTGTCAGACGTCGCGTCGGGGACGGCTGCGAGAGGAGTCTCTTTGGCGGTGCTCGCTTGAGCTTGTTGCGACGCCGATTCGAGCGGAGCAAAAAGAGGCTTGCGTGGCTTTGGCGTCGTCACGATAGGCTCTTCTTTTGGCTGCTCAACTTGCAGCTTCTCATCTAGTTTTTCAGCTTCTAGTTTTTCAACCGGCGGTTCTTCCGTCTGCGGTTCTTCCATCTGTGGTTCTTCAGGCGGTGGAACGATCTCTAGCGCCAAAGCGGGCGGAATATCTGCCGAAGCCGACTCTTGTTCTTGAGCTGCCGGCTGAGGTGCGAGCGTCGATTGCGCCGCTGCTTGCGCCGGCGCACCAGATTCAGCGACGGGAGATTTTGCTGTCGTCGGCGCACCGAGAACGACGTCCGTCGAAACTACGGGTTCATCTGTGTGGTCGTCGCGATAGTCGTCCGTATGAATGCTCGCGGATTCATTTGTAGTTTCTCGCTCGAGCTGGGCGAAGCTTTTCCCTAGTATAGAAGGCGGTGCGATTGAGCTCTGTGATTCGGCAAGAGGATCTTCTTTTGCTTTTCGTTGAGCGACTTCTTTTTCGCCTGTTTCAAAGTTATGAACGACCGTGCGATCGTGGCTGGGCTCTTCTTCGGGTTGGGCGGCAAGGCGCGCAAGCTCGTCTTTTCCAAAAGAAAGCCCTTCGGGCATTGCGATGGCTTCGTCATCCGCAGAAGAGAACTCCGCATTGTCGTCGTCTTCAGACGAAGTGTCGTTTGTTTCGATGCCGAGCGAGCGGCTAAGGGCCGCAAACGGATCGCCGCTATTGTCGACGGCGCTTGAAGGGGTTGACGATGGAGCCGTGGGAGAAAAAGTTTTGTCGATCGCAGCCGGTGCCGTCAGTGAAGCTTGTGGCGCTTTCGATGCTTGAGGAGCCAAGCGAGCGTAGAAAGCTTCGAGCAGACGAGGTGCCGCCAGTACGATTCTGTGCTGGAGCGAAGCTTTGAAAGATTCGTATGGCCAGAGGGTTCCGATGAGAAGGACGCCCTCCCACTCCGCAAGGGGAAGGCAGCTCTGTGTCCATGGGTGAATATCTTTCACGCGGTCCCAGAAGGCTGTGTCGACGGGGCTTTCGAAAAATGCCTCGCCAACGATGGGCAGGCTCGCTTGTTCCGATTGCCATGCTATGAAATCGTCTTCCGAGAGATGGCCGTTTTGAATGCACCAAAGCACGAATTCAATTGAGTTTCCGGCAGCTTCCGCTGAAGAAAAAGACGGATGCTCCTGTCGAAATGAGCCTAGAATTTCATCGCCGATCTTAAAGTGACCGTGCCATGAGCCTGGTGACGTCATAACGGATTTATCGGCATTACAGCCGCTCTGATTGAGGAAACCGGGCTGAACTAGACCTCATCGAAAATAGCTGAATTCCGAGGACCGTCGGCTTGAGAAAACCATCGAGATTGTGCTACTTTGCGTCGGAACATGACGGAACTAACGCAAGGCTCCAAATCCCAGGTTTACCTGGATCATAATGCGACAACACCGCCGGACGCAGAAGTTCTGGCGCGGCTTTCGTCGTGGGCGCGTGATTGGGGAAATCCGAGTTCGATTCATCAAACCGGTCGTGGTCCGAAGGCACGCATTCGCGAATCGCGCGATGCGATTGCGCGCGCGATTGGCGCAAGTCCGCTTGAGATCATTTTCACGGCGGGAGGCTCCGAGTCCAAT
>JAVFAU010000288.1:0-3672 GCA_034002335.1 Bdellovibrionales bacterium
TTCGAACGCTCTGATTTCATTTGTGATTCTCGTTCGATGTCTCGTTTTGAATCAGGAATTCTGTCTGCGGTATCGACAGAAATCGAGAACTTCATGATGAAATTCACTCGATCTTTTGACGCGTAAGAGCGTGATTCGTGAAAGCTTGGCGAACTCTTGGTCACCCCGCGAATGTGAGTTCTCATCCTTTCGAAATCATGGCACGAATGGGAATATGAATTCATCTAACATCATGGATGTTGTCCGTATCGTCCAATCAATGAATCAAACGGCCGCGGCTTGGGGCAAAATTCCGAGGAACGAGCAGCGAGAAAAGCTCAAACGACTTGTCCCCGCGTTTACGCAAGCCCTCAAGGAAGGTGCGACTGAGCTGGAGCAGTTGGCTGCGGTTGAGATCGGGATGCCCGTCGCACGCTTTCGTGAACGAGCCTTGCCGGTCGCTTTGGGAATACTCAGTCAAAGCGAGGCTTTTCTTGAGCGTGAGTTAGGCGGTCGTTCTGTGCCAAGTGCGGGGCATTCGGTGGTTTTTCTAGGCTGGAGCGATCCGCTTGTGAGTTTTTGCCGAAGGGTCCCGCTCATCATCGCATCTGGAAACGCAGTTTGTGTTAAAGCAAGTTCGAAAGCCCCGCGTTTCTACCAGCGCCTTTCTCAGGTTTTCGAGAAGGCTCTGCAGGATGCAGATTTGCCCGTTGGGTTTTACTCCATGCTATTTGGAGATCATCAGCTCGGGCTTGATCTTTTACAGCACCCGGGGCTCAAGACAATTTTCTGGATTGGAAAAACAGACGCGGCATTGGCCGCTCAAGCCGTCGCGTTTGAATACGGCAAGAGGTTTCATTACTCTGGGAGCGGTCGTGGGCCCGCGATCTTGTTTCAAGGGTTTTCCGACGAAAAGTTCGATGAAATCGTGACGGCATGCGCGGATATGATCACGGATCCGCATGGCGTTGGCCCATACCGTCCGTCACGTTTTTTCGTGCAGGAATCCATTTATAAACCTTTCCTTGAACTCCTCGCCATGAAGCTCGAGGCGACCCGTCGCGGTGATCCTCTCGACCCCACGACGCGCTTAGGGCCGTTGCCGAAGGAAGAGTCGTCGCGGTTTGATATGCAGCTCAAGTTAGCTTTATCTGAAACGGGAAAACTTGTGTCAGGCGGCGCCCTCGAGGGGGAGTTTGCTCGACCGACATTGGTACGAGATTTAACGAACTGTTCGACTCTTCAAGGGGAGGAGTTGGCGGGACCGTGGGTTACGTCCGCGAGTTTCAAGTATGGTTTTGAGGCTTTGAAATACGCGAACACATCTCCTCTTGGACTTGCCGGTTACATATTCCACCCTGATTTGGAAAAAGCGGTGGCTACGGCGGAAAAGCTCGAATGTTCGCGCATTTTTTTTCATCATCGACCGAATTGGATCGAGGCGCTGTCGTCCTCTGTCGCGGCCGTCAAAACTTCAGGGAACAATGCGGACGGGATCGAGGCTATTTTTCGATACGGCCAATGGTCGTCGCGTTGGTTCGACCGAGAGCCGTCTTGAAAATATAGGAGTCCTATCGGCGCTCTTTCTGTTTATTTTTATGACGAAAGCGAAAGTTTTTCTAAAGCCTCGCCGTCGAAGCGCGAGATATTCATGTCAGAGGTAAACTCCGCTAAAACTCTCGCAAGGGGGGGATCCATAGACATGAAATTCATAGGCATGGAAATGAACATGAGAAAGACGCGTTCCAGTTTCTTGGTGCTTTGTCTGGCGATCGCAGCGATTGGTCTTCATGCGGTCGCGGCGCGAGCGGCTGTTTGGGAAAACAGCGAAACATGGAATGAGTCCTGGGAAGAAAAGTATCGTCATTGGATCGAAAGTGAATGGACGCAAGACTACTTTGTTAAGGCGGGACCACTTAGCGGTTTAAAGGCTGATTGCGCAGATGTCGTCTATGCCATGCGCATCGTGTTTGCAGCTGAACACGGACTTCCTTTTGTCATGAAAGACCCGACAACTCGTTCATCGGAGCGGGTGATTTCAAACAGTATGACTCGTTGGGATCAGCAAGAGCCTGGTCAGCGGCTTCGTTCATTTCTAACTTACGTTTATGGCATCGGATCGACGGCATCCATACCTGCGGACACGTACCCTGTGGCGATTCGCCCGTCGACGCTTGGAGCGGGGAGTTTGATTCTTACGGATCGATCGACCCATCATTCGTGGACGATCAAAAACTTTTCGAACACGGGAATCCCATATCTCTTGTTCGGATCGCGGCCGGCGCGGGCGCTTCTGTACGAGCGCAATGAATACCCGACTGTGGGCTTTGTTTTTCCAAAAGGAATTCGACCCGAGACAAATGCCGGTTTCAGAAACTTCAGACAACCGCAAGACATAGCGAAGGCGGTTCATGAGGTGCCTGGCTATTCGTTGGAGCAGTATTCGCTTCCAACAAAGGGCGGTTGGATGCGCGCGGTTCAAAAACGCATGCAGAAAATCGAAGAGACTTCCGAGCAATACGTGAATCGCATTCTTGCGGAAGCATGCAAGGGCGCGCGCGAGCGTGTCGACATCATCCACGGTGGTGTTAAAAAGGCGGCGGAGATCGGGAGCCGTTGCATGACGGCTCAAGAATACGACGATCACTCGACGCCAAGTCGAGACACTCGTGTGAAAGGTACGTTCGAGGAGCTTCAAGAAGCGCTCAACGAAGGCATGGCGGCGGGTACTTTGACTGAGCGCACGCAAAAAGATGTCGGGGCGATATTTGATCGCAAAGGCGATGATACGGTTTGTCCGGTTGAAATCAAAGCCGGCACATTCCTCTCGCTCGGACAGATCTACGTGGCTTCGACGGATGGGAAGCTTTCAAACAATCCACACGACACACTTGAAATGAGATGGGGATTGCAAGCGGGACCGTCTGCCAAAGCGCGTTCGTGTCCTCGGTATTGATTTGTATCGATTCGTTCTCTAGACTTTCGGCATGACGGACCAAAGAGATCAGGGCGATGGCAACCAAGGTAATGGCAACCGAAACAACGAGCGAGGGCTCAACGATTTAGGGCCCGAGCAGCTTGGGCCTGAACCAGAAGAAGTCGTGCTGGAGAGACGAATTGATCGCCGGCTCGCTCAGCAGCAAGCGGGTGACTGGCCCTGGGTTCGTCGCTTGGTTGGACTGATCATCATCGTCGGAGCATTTGTATTGGGCTGGCGCATGTTGGCCGAACGAAGCGCCGAAGTTATACGGCTCAGTGAGCGCTCGAAAGCCGTGGTACCGCCTTTGTCAGGGGCGATCGCCGACACAACCGGCGAAACATCCGAAGTGATTCAAGTGGATTCCACGCCTCAAGATACTCATGATCACGGCGATGCGAATGTTTTAGGGCGAGTTGTGTCTCCGGTGAGGATGGAACGGGCGATCTTGGATTCTCGCGAAGCCAATACGATTGCGGACTGCACAAAGGGCCAAGACGCGTTTCGACAGATAGATTTGAACGCTGGGACGATTGCGGCCGGACAAGCGACGCTTGAAACAGTGTTTGCGCCGGTCGTGAGTTCGAATCGTACGGTCAATACGGAGCTATCTTCAGGGCGCGCAAAACGCACGTTACAGATGCAAAACGTTCGTATTCTCGATGCCAAAGGACAGGAATTGAGGCTGCATGCCGCTCCAAGGACGCAAGATGGAC
>JAVFAU010000289.1:0-3670 GCA_034002335.1 Bdellovibrionales bacterium
GCGTTCTTCGCGTCGAGTGCGTGAGGGCTGGTGAATGCCGCACCGCAATGAAGACAGACGAAGGCCTGCGTGGACACATCGGCCTCTCCTGGTACCGAGGTCGAGCGTTGAGATTCGTCTTTTGGAGTCGACAATTTTGTCACGAGAGCCCCGTGGTCATTCACCGGTCATGGTCAAAGATCGCTGTTCCAACCCCGCGGTACAGCAACCCGTGTGCCTATTGAAACTGAGATCATAATGAATTTGAAACGTAATGAGAGTATTCTGAGAAGGGATGGGACAGAGTGTCTCGGGCGCTTGATAAATGGGTTGAGGCGATTTGTCTCAGCCCATCTTGAGATGCGCTTGAATTGTAGAGTAAATAGCCTTGAAACTGGCTCAAAGTGAAGCTTTCTGTGGCACTTCCTCTGCCTTTGCGAATGGCACGAAGGTTGTTAGCCAAAGAGTGAGTTAAAAAAGGAAGCGCCGAATTGGGAGAAATAAACGATGTCTTCTGAGATATCTTCTGAGGCCGTTCAGGCAACACATAAAGGGAGACGGGTTCTCGTCGTCGATGACGATGGCGAGATGCGCTCGATGGTGGCGGACTTTCTCTCGTCAAAAGGGTTTACTGTCACTCAAGCCTCCAGCGCCGTCGAAGCGTTGGCTCGTTTAGAAGAAGGTGAATTCAAGGGGGAGTCTGGCGGACGTGGTCTTCAAGATCTCTGTCACACCCTCGATTTGATTATCAGCGATCTCAACATGCCGGATATGACGGGAATTGAGTTCATCGAGCGTGTGAAGACGCTTGGCTCGGAAGTGCCGATCATTCTCATCACGGCATTCGGGTCGATTGAAACGGCCATCGAGGCGATACGCAAGGGCGCCTACGACTACACGACAAAACCGTTCAAGCTTTCGGAGTTCGCCGTGACGGTCGAGCGCGCGATCTCGTATCGCTCGCTTAAGCGCGAAAACTTGCGTCTGCAGGTGGCGGCGAATGAGCAGACGAAGTATTCCAATATCATCGGTAAATCGCCGAGCATGCGCGAAGTCTTTGATTTGATCGCACGCGTGGCCGATGCGTCGGCTTCGGTTTTGATCATGGGTGAAAGCGGCACGGGCAAAGAGCGCGTGGCGCGCGCGATTCACGATCAAGGCGCGCGTCGTTCAAAGAAGTTTGTGGCGATCAACTGTACGGCGATTCCCGATACCCTTTTAGAGAGCGAGCTTTTTGGCCATGCAAAAGGTGCGTTCACGGGCGCGGTCGCGCGAAAGAAAGGCCTGTTTGAAGAAGCCGACGGCGGCACCATTTTCCTCGATGAAATCGGCGATATGGATCTGGCGCTACAGGCGAAGCTCCTGCGCGTTCTTCAAGAACGCAAGATTCGGGCGGTCGGCGATAACTTTGATCGCGACATCGACGTGCGAATCATCGCGGCGAGCCACAAAGACCTTAAGAAGGCGATTAAAAACGGAAGTTTCCGTGAGGATCTTTACTATCGTTTGGCCGTCATTCCGGTCGTGATTCCGCCTCTTCGCCATCGTCGTGAGGATATTCCTCTTCTCGCGAGTCATTTTCTTGAGAAGTACGCTCGCCTCAACCATTCAAGTGTCGCCACGATCGCGGCCGACGCCATGAATGCGCTTATGAGACTGCCTTGGGAAGGCAACGTGCGTGAACTTGAGAACTTGATCGAGCGCGCCGTCGTGTTGGCGCGAAAGTCTGAGATTCAGCTTTCCGATCTGCCGACACCGCAGAAGAACGATGGCGAGAGCTTTCTTGAGGGCGAGTTGGCTGGAGGAACGCTTCCGACACTCGAGGATCTCGAGCGCCGCTATATGAAACTGGTTCTTGATAAAACCGGCGGCAAAAAAGAAAAAGCCGCTCAGATTTTAGGAATCAATCGTCGCACGCTTTACCGCAAAGAACGAGATTACGGTTTCGTGAACGTCGATCCTGCGGCGGAAGCTCAGGGCGATACGGGTGATGATGATTTAACTTGAACGGTCATCTTGGCCCCTAAACCGGGGCCGCCGCTTTCGGCTGCGATATGGCCCTGCATCTCTTCGCAGAGGCGAGACACGATCGCGAGACCGAGCCCTGTGCCCTGGCCGGGAGCTTTTGTCGTAAAAAACGGTTCGAACATGCGGCGCTTGGTTTCGGCGGTGAAGCCGCAACCGCTGTCTTGTACGATAAGGCACCAGTTGTCGGTTTCTTTGCAGCGCTGAAGATCGACGGTAATCGTGTGCTCGGTACGCCCGCTTCGTTTTCGTTCGTCGTCAATGGCGTGAATTGAGTTGATGGCGAGGTTCAAGAGAATTTGCTGCAGGTGATGAGTGTCAGCGAGCACGGCCGCATCCGGAGCGTGGCGAGAAACCAGGTTCTCGAACTTGATCCCTTTGCGACGACAGTTCTCAGTTAGCAGCGTCTCCACTTCGGAAACGATGGGGGCGATACGAACACTGCGGAGTGAGATTTCCTGAGGGACACGACTGATTTTAAGAAGGGCTTCGATCAGGCGTGAGATGCGGTCGATTTGGCCGACAATCGTGTCGAGTCCAAGGTTCAAACCCTGAAAGGCATCGGTTGAAAGCGCTTGTTTTGCGGTCTCTTTCAATATTTCAGCGCGTCCGCGAATAATGCCGAGGGGGTTTCCGATTTCGTGCGCGAGGCTTGATGCGAGCATGCCGACAGAGGCTAGGCGATCCTGACGTAAAATCTGACGCTCCATTGAGCGTCGTTCGGTGAGATCGACGGCGATAGCCATGTAACCGACCGTCTCGCCGTTTTCTTTGTAGGGCGTGATCGTAAGCAGGACGGGAACAAGACGACCGTCTTTCGCGCGGTTTACGACTTCGCCTTTCCAGAGACCGATTTCCGGGTCGAGAATTTGCCGCCACATTTCGCTGTAGAACTCATCGCTCTGCATATTGGAGCGAAGGAGGCGCGGTGTTTCGCCGATCGCTTCTTCGGGCGTGTAGCCATAGGTTTTGATCCATGCCGGATTGACGTATTGTAGAACGCCTGATCGGTTCGAAACCATGATCGGCTCCGAACAGTCTTCAACACATCTGTAAAATACCGACTGTAGTTCAATCATAGGATCAAAGCGACGCCTCCACGGTGGGTGTCGAAACCTGACCGCCAGCCGATTTCAATTGGTCTGTGAAGTAGAGCATCGATTCTTTCAAGCCGTCTTCAAGCGAAACGACGGGCTTCCAGCCAAACGCGTTTGCCCGTGCGATATCAGGGCGTCGTACCTTCGGATCGTTCTCGGGAAGTGGAAGGGATTTGACTCCGGCTTTGTTACTCGTGAGCTCGTTGATCGCCATCGCGATTTCCGAAACGGATCGCTCGATGGGGTTACCGACATTTGTCGGACGAGTTTCATTGCTTCGAGCGAGGGCGATGATTCCGCGCACGAGATCCGAGACAAAGCAGAAGCTGCGGGTTTGCTTGCCGTCGCCGTAAACGGTGAGGGCTTGGCCTTGAAGAGCTTGCATGAAGAAGTTTGGAATAATGCGACCGTCAGTAGGACGCATGCGTGGGCCATAGGTATTGAAGATGCGCGCCATGCGAACGTTCGTTCCGAACTCCTTTGCGTGCGCCGTCGAAAGGGCCTCGCCGTAGCGTTTCGCTTCGTCGTAACACGAACGGTGTCCGACCGGATTGACGTTGCCGAAATAG
>JAVFAU010000290.1:0-3663 GCA_034002335.1 Bdellovibrionales bacterium
TGCGCGAAGTCGCGATCTTGTCGCGCGAGGCGGAGGCCTTAAAAAAAGGATTTGAGGGATACGGAGAAACGGTCGAACAGCTTCGCGAAAAAAACCGCGTGCTTTCGAATCAGGTTCTGCCTTCTCTGAAAACGGAGCTTCAATCGGGCAAGGAGCCTCCGTACGACTTTTTCTGCACGATGGTTCGAACGGACATCAATAATTTCACTCAAATTTTTCATTCATATCCGGTCGATGTGTTTTTGGGGTATATCAACCGCTTTTTTAACGAGTGTTCCCATGTGGTGAGCCGTTATGATGGTTTGATTCATGAGTTCGTCGGCGACGAAATCATCTACTATTTCAAAGACGAAGATCATTCGAATTCATTTACGGCGGCTTTAGCGTGTGCGGCGGAGGTAGCCGAAGTTGCACGAAGAATCCACGAGCAAACGTCAAAGACCGATGGGTACGACTTTCGCGTGAAATCCTCTTTGTCGTACGGGCAAATTCGTTTCGGCCCGATGCTAAATGGATTCTCGTTGGCGGGCGCGCCTTTGATTGAGACGACGAGAATTTTGAGCGCGGTCAACGACAAGAGTGAAAATACAATCCACTTTGATTCAAGCCAGACGGAGCGGCTTTACGCGGGTGTGCGTTTTGAAGAGGGATTTAAGGCCTCTCTCAAGGGTATGCCGGGTGAGAGGGTGATTCTGCGTTACCTCGGTCATGAGCCCGTGGAGTCGGTTATGAAACAAGCGACTTTGCCGGATGCGATTCAGGATTATCGCAGTGATCACGAACTTACGCAGATGCTCTTATACGTTCGAGACGAACTGGCGCAGCCGAGCGGACCGAATCCATTTGTATTTTCCGTTGTCCGCGCCTTGAGCCGCGTTAAAGTTACGACGTGCGGTGCGAATTTAGCTAGGGCCTTGCATGAAACGGTACGAGGCCTTCTGCACGCTCCTCACAAAGAGTTTGCGGAAGAGAGCGTTCGTGAGATGGATCGTGTACTTGCGACGTTGGCGATTTCTCTTCCGAAGCTTTTGCCGAACGAGTGGATTGACGGTGACACCGAAAATCTTTTGATCGACCTAATTGAATATCGCGACGATCGAGTCGTCGCAAACACGATTGAATCGATGCAGGCATTGCGTGATCGAGGTTTCGATTTACGAAAAATAGACCGTCAGTTGATGTCTTCGCGGAATACGCGCGTAGCCGCGAATTCGACCGTGTTTGTCGGAACAGATGAGATTTCGAAGGATGTCGTGCGAAAAGTCGAAAGCATGCTTGCGGATGAGAATCCGATTGTCGTGACGGCGGGGCTCTTTGCGTGGGGAGAAATTGCGCGTCACCACTTGCAAGAGGACCCGGTTTATTATCGCACTCAGGTGCGGTTTCAGCGTCTGAGCGAAAAGTTCGCGCGTGTTTTGGAGCGTTACCCAGAGCTAGAGGCCGCCGTGCAACAGGCTATGCGTAAGGCGAATATGAACCTTGAGAAAGCCTCCGGTGCCGCAGGGCAGGCTGCCTGAGGTTTTATCTACTCGGATGCTTTGCCTGTGATATGACGTGGGCATGGGACAAATATCGATCAAAGTTTACGAATACAAGGCGTGCAGCACGTGCCGTAAAGCGCTGCAGTACCTTGATGGCAAAAAAGTCGTATATCAGAAGCTTCCGATTGTGGAGCAACCGCCAACGAAAGCGGAACTTAAAAAAATGCTGGGCTTTATTAAAAAGCGCGACGTGAAGAAGCGGGATGATCTTTTTAAAGACCTATTCAACACGTCGGGTGTTCAGTACCGAGAACTCGGCATTTCACACAAGATCAAGGCTGGAATGACGGAAGAGCAGGCGATGGACCTTCTTGCAAAGAACGGAAAACTAATTAAACGCCCGTTTCTTTTGTTGGAAAACGACGGGGCAGTTGGTTTTAAACCAGAGTTATGGAGCGAAATTTTGTCATGAGCCACGAAGAGGCAGGTACGCCGAAAGAGACCGACACGGTTTGGATCGGTTCAGTTGAACTGTCGTTTGTGGAGATTCGCGATGTCGTGCACTTGTTTTACGCGCGCGTGCAAAAGGACGAATTGCTGAGCGTGCCGTTTCAGGCCGTACATGATTGGCCCGAGCATCTGGCACGACTGACTCATTTTTGGTGGATACGATTGGGTGGGAAACAGTATTTATCTGGTTCTTACGATCCGATTACGAAGCACTATCTTGCGGGGTTCAATGTCGAACTCTTGAACCGTTGGTTGGAGCTCTTCGAGCAAACCGTTCTTGAGCGTTTAACGGAAGAGCAGGCGCGTTCGTGGGTTGATCTTGTTAAGAAGATGGGGAAGTTCCTGGCTTCGCGCAATGAGATGATGATTGAGGCCCACGGTCGATAGAATTTATTATAAATCTTTGTGAGTTCGTGTGGAGTGCGGGCGTTTTGCTGTAGACGAACAGCCTTCATAGCTTGAGTTTTGTTCGGCTGGTCCCTTGGTTGATTTTGTTTTCGTACTCTTCTGGTGGACAGTAATCAAGTCGCGAGTGAAGTCGTTTTCGGTTGTACACATCCTCGATAAATCGCGGCACGTTGTCGATCACGTCGAGATATGTCCGATACTTTTTTAAATGCACTTCGTCTCGCTTCAGCGTCTTCATGAACGATTCGACGAATGCATTGTCATAGGGGTTTCCCTTGGCCGAACACGAGATTTGAAATCCATGTGACTTCAAAATGCCGGTGTATTCGTCGCTCAAATATTGCACGCCGCGATCCGAATGATGAATCACACCTCGACCTGGGGTTCTTCGCGCAATCGCCATCTCGAGTGCCGACACGGCAAGTTTTGCGTCGATTCGTTTTGAAAGTCCCCAGCCGATCACCTTTCTTGAATACAGATCCAAAATCACCGCGAGAAACACAAATCCGTTTTCGATTCTGATGTAGGTAAAATCAGATGCCCAGACTTGATTGATCCCGTCGATAACTCTGTCTTTGATCAGATTCGGATACACACGGTGGCCGTGCTTTGAATCCGTCGTGTGAACGAAGCGTCTCTTCGGTTTGATGTAAAGCTTGAACTTCGACATCACTCGACGCAAACGCCGCTCACCAATTTCAACGCCACTTCTTTTCAAGTGACCAAGCAGCATGCGGTAGCCGGCAGTTTCAAATTCGACACGGATCTGTTCGATCTTTCCGCGAATATCCGCATCCCATTCTTCTTGCTCTGCTCGAGAAACTTTCGGATCCGCATAGTAGGTGGACTCACTCAGTTCCATCACTTTGCAGGCCCGCCTTTTCGATCCAAATTTCTGGAAGTTCGTATCAACCCAGTCAATTCGCTCTCGCGTTGAGAGGCTTTTGACGTCTGGAGTTTTTTTAACAAGTCGTTGATGAGCACCTGCTCGGCGAGTTTCTTCTTGTACTCTTCGATCTCAGCTTCGAGCGATTGAATTTTACGAGCCTCCCACCTTGAGTGACCCAGTGCCTCGAGCTCTTCGACACGTGCCCCTTTGTCGTGTTCGTCTAGCTGCACACGCCACTTGTAAAGGTACCCTTGCGGGACACCAAGTTCGCGTGCGATGTCTTCCGCTCGCTTTTCACCGGACACGTAGTCGGCCACGGCTTTTCGCTTTTGTTCTTCAGTGAATTGATGTCTGGTCTTTCTTGCCATCGTTCTC
>JAVFAU010000291.1:0-3663 GCA_034002335.1 Bdellovibrionales bacterium
GTCGCACACCGACGATCGCAAGTACGATCGAAAGGATCACCGCCGCAAATAGTCCTGGCGATAACGAGCGCGATTTTCCCCGCGTGGGTCCCGAATGTTTCAACTGTTTGGACTGACGTTTCATCAGTTCTCATATCGGCGCAAACCCGCTTCAGATTTAAGAAATTCGGGTCTCGTTTCGATACAAGCGAGATGTTCAACAAAGGTCTAGGGACGACGCTGCGGAGGCCGCCAGAACGTGACCTCATTCTTATTCACAAAAAGATGCCGCAAGCTCGCACCCGGGACTCTCTGGAGACGAGACAGCAACTCAACGTCGTCTTTCGTTTTTTCACCTTTGAACTTGATCGTAAAGACTAGACCAACCGGCTCAGAAAGCCATTTTTCGATAAGCTCAAAGGTACGAACAGGCTCGGCGATCACGTCACAAAAAACCCAATCCACCTTGGGGGCGCGATCTGGCGAAAGCTTAAAGATATCTCCCGTCGAAAACTCAATTTGCCGGCCGTACCGTTTCATCAGACGCTTATCGAGCGGCGCGCGATCGTAAGCATGAACATGAAGTCCTTCTTTAACAAGAACCCAAGTCCAGCCACCGGGACACGCCGCTAAATCCAGAGCTACCTGCCCCTTTGTCGGCAAACTGTTCGTACGATAACCCCACTCCCAGAGCTTCAAATAGGCTCGTGAAGGAGGGTTTTCACGATCTTCCTCGAATCGCCATTCACCGCCCGCAAACGCCTCGCACGATGAATCCGTCACCCATATTTCGTTTTCAGAAAAGAGCGAATAAGAAATCTTCCGAGCTGGCCAAGTCGCGCTCGCTGGCTCACGCTCGGGCCATCCCACGATGCATGGTTCTCGATAACGTTTAAGACCTTCGAGAACCAATTCACCTCGCCGATGACAATTCAACGAAACATGTTCGAAACCATGAACAGAACTCACGCCCGCAGAGCCCTTCAAGAATTCCTATAATAAATTTCTCGCTTCCGAGATCGAGCCGAAAGAAATCTTATGATACGATGGCCATTCGTCTTTCGCCCAAATATAGGGAAGCTCGCTCGTATCGCAAGAAACCTCGTAAAGATCCGCGGTCAAACGCCTCGCTTCGCCCGCGCGCGAACGCACTTCCGATTCGAACTCGGTTCGAAAATCAGCGTGCGCACGAATAAGCCGATTCGACAAACCGCTCATCACATGACTTCAGGAGCATTCACGGAAAGACGCTTCAGACCTTGCTGGAGAACCGCCTTTGTCGCAAACACCAGAGCCATTCGCGACGATTCAACGTCCTCAGCCTCACCGAGGATACGGTTGCCGTGATAAAACCTCGAGAACGCCGCACAGACTTCAAGAAGATATTGCGCCAAGATATTCGGTTTAAATGTCGCAAATGCCGACTCAAGCACCTCATCGTACGTGAGCAGCAGCCTTACGAGTTCGCGCTCCTCGGGCTGACTTAAGACCGCGACATCTTTAAGACGTGGCGTCTTGCCCTTGGCTTCCTTGTATTTACGCAAAAGACTTGCGCACCGCACGTGCATGTACTGCACATATGGGCCACTATCACCTTCAAAACTCAAGATTCGTTCCCAATCGAACTCGACGTTCTTCACACGATCAAACGAGAGATCATTGAAGATCACCGCTCCAACGCCGACGTCTTGTGCGATCTGCTTTCGATCACCGTCTGAAAGAGACGGATTCTTCGCGGCGATGATTTCACCTGTGCGCTCGATCGCTTGCCTCAAAATATCCTCTAAGAAAATGACATTCCCTTTTCGAGTCGACATCTTCACGCCGTCTTTGAACCGATAGAGACCGAACGAAATATGGTGACACTCTTTCGACCAATCAAAACCAGCCAATTCAAGGACTTTGAACACTTGCTTAAAGTGAAGAGTCTGATCGACACCGACGACATAAAGACAAAGATCCGCCTTTAACTCTTCCTTACGGTAAATCGCCGATGCGATATCACGAGTCGCATACAGCGAAGCGCCATCGCTTTTACGGATCAAACACGGAGGCATTTCGTCGCCGAACGACACGACCATCGCGCCTTCGCTCTCGACCAGAAGACCTTTTTTATCAAGCAGGTCTTCGACGGGTTTCAGACGATCGTTGTAAAACGATTCCCCTCGTACGAGATCATGCTTCACGCCCAGCAAATCCCAAAGTTTTTGATCCTCGACAAGCGTGATCTCGACGAACATTTTCCAAATCTTTTCGATTTCCTTATCGCCTTGCTCAAGCTGCTTAAAGACAAGCGAACCTTCCGCATCAAGCGACGGATCTTTTGTCGCTTCGTCGTGGAATCTTACGTACAAATCAAAAAGACTCTGAAAAGCGGTGTTCTTGAAATCGTACTCATGTCCCCACTTGCGATAGGCCCAGGCGAGCTTTCCGAACTGCACGCCCCAATCGCCCAAGTGATTGAGACCAATTACCTCATATCCCTGTGTCTCGGCGATATTGCGAATCGCCTGACCAATAACAGTCGCGCGCAGAGTTCCAACATGCATCGGCTTTGCAACATTCGGAGACGAGTAATCGATAACGATACGTTTTCCAGCGCCAAGCTTCGAATACCCAAGACGCTCACCTTCTTCCGCAATCGCTCCAAACAAGCGCGTCTGAAGCGAAATATCCGAGAACGTGAAATTCAAAAAGCCACCAACGGGTTCGATACGAATCAAACCAAGCTTTTGACCCGCATCAGAACTCAACTTCTCGCTCAAGCTTTGAGCAAACTTCGCGGCAATGGCCGGTGGCGGCTGGCGAAGCTGTTTTGCTAGAGGGAAAACCGGAAGAGCCAAATGCCCATGCTCGATTTTTTTCGGTTTTTCGAGTGCATTCTCCAGTTTTTCAACTGCAAAAAAACTTGTAGCCGCGTCAGAACCCAATTCTTCCGTCGGCAAGAGATTTCGCAACTCGTTAGCTAAATACTGAGCGGTTTCGTGTCGAAGTAGTCTTAACATGCGTTGAAATTATCAGAAGCCTTGACGAGAAACCAGACCGAACCTAGAAAGTGAACCCTTCTCCTACTAAGTCTTCCGAGGGGGGTCCGACCGTGAACAAAGCTGAACTCGTCGACAAAGTCGCTTCCAAAACAAAACTGACCAAAGCTCAGTCGGAAGGCGTACTCGATGCAGCTCTCGAAATCATTTCAAAGACAGTCGCAAAAGGCGACGAAGTGAAGCTCGTAGGCTTTGGGACCTTCTGTATGACGGCTCGCCGCTCGCGCACGGGTCGCAACCCTAAAACAGGTACAAAACTCGTCATTCCAGCGACGAAAGTCCCTAAGTTCAAACCAGGGAAAGACTTTAAAGAACTCCTCAAGTAGGCAGCAAAGATGCCGGCCTACAACACTCCGTCGGGAGTATTTGCGGTAGGGCGCGCAGTCGCCTCTCCGATCGTTTTCTTTTGACGCGCAAGCTCAGATATCAAGTCAGAAAGTGTATCACTTGCGATATCACGCTTCTGTTGAACACCCGCTTCAAACTGACCCGCGACTTCATTCAGCCTGCGCAAAGCTTGAGCAAGAGCATCTGTTTCCTCAGGATACGCTTGGGCATCGCTGCCTTTTTTTTCGATTCCTGAAATCTGACGCCCCAGAGTCTCAACCCGCTTTATCCAACGAGTCATGAAGCTCGACCA